>CALAZX010000256.1 GCA_937926555.1 uncultured Negativicutes bacterium
TGCCTTACGTGGAGAACGGCACTATCATCCTCATCGGCGCCACCACGGAGAATCCTTTCTTCGAGATCAACTCCCCGCTGCTGTCCCGGATGAAGATTCTGCGGCTGGAGAAGCTGAATTCGGAGCAGATCCAGCAGATCCTGCTCCGGGCACTGGCGGACCGGGAGAACGGCTTCGGCCGTGACGGCGTCACCATCGAGCCGGACGCGCTGAAGATCCTGGGGGATTTCGCCCAGGGCGACGCCCGCAGCGCGCTGAACCTGCTGGAACAGGCGGAGTTCATGCTGCCGGCAGGGCAGAAGGAGATCACCCGGAAAGAGCTGAAGAGCATTCTGGGGACGGTGCTCCAGCGCTATGACAAGAAGGGCGACGCCCATTATGACATTGTCAGCGCCTTCATCAAGAGCATGCGGGGCAGCGACCCGGACGCGGCGCTGCACTACCTGGCCCGGATGATCGAGGGGGGAGAGGACGTGAGGTTCATCTCCCGCCGTATCGTCATCTGCGCGGCGGAGGACATCGGCATGGCGGATCCCCAGGCGCTGGTCATCGCCAACGCGGCGGCCCAGGCGGCGGATTTCGTGGGCTTCCCGGAAGCCCAGATCCCCCTGGCGGAAGCGGTGGTCTACCTGGCCACGGCCCCCAAGAGCAACACCGCCTACAGCGGTATCCTGGCGGCGCGGAACGACGTGCGGAACCGGGCCTGCGGACAGGTGCCCAACCACCTGCGTGACGCCCATTATCCGGGCGCAGCCAAGCTGGGGCACGGGACGGAGTACAAGTACCCCCACAGCTATCCCGGCGCCGTGGTGGAGCAGCAGTACCTGCCGGACCCCCTGGTGGGAACCCGGTACTACCGGCCCAAGGAGATGGGCTACGAGGGACGGCTGCGGGAACGGATGAGAAAATAGACGGCAAGTGCATGGCCGGCGGTCTTCGGACTGCCGGCTGTTTTTTCCGGAAAAACGGCGGGGAAGTAGTGAAAAATCCCCCGGAATGTCGTAAAATAGAGCAGGATGCTGGAAACGGCAATGCCGTGAGACAGCGCAAGATGAAATGAACAGGAAACGCCACCGTATCCCGGAACCAGGGAGCGGAGCCGAAGGCAGATAGCAGGCCTCGGCAGCGGCGTGACAGACTGGAATAAAAAACGCAAGGAGAATCTGGAATGAAAAAAGTAGTGATTTTCTCGACCGGCGGCACCATCGCCATGAAACAGGACCCGGTGACAGGCGGACTGGTCCCCGCGGTGTCCGGCAAGGACCTGGTTGACGCCATCCCCGCCATGGCGGAGCTTGGCGAGGTGGATGTCCGGGAGTTCAGTAATGTGCCCAGCGGCTACATGACGCCGGAGATGATGTTCCGCCTGGCCGGAGAATGCGACCGGGCGGCAGCGGACCCGGAGGTGGCCGGCATCGTGGTGACTCACGGCACGGACACCCTGGAGGAAACGGCCTACATGCTGTCTTTGGCCACGAAGACGGAAAAGCCGGTGGTCTGCACCGGCGCTATGCGCGGTTCTGCGGACCTGAGCGCGGACGGTCCCGCCAACCTCTTCGGCGCGGTGCGGACGGCGTTCTGTCCGGAAGCCGCCGGCAGAGGGGCGCTGCTGGTGTTCAACGACCAGATCCACGCAGCGGAGCAGGTGATGAAGATGCACTCCGTCTCCTGCAGCACCTTCGCCTCCCCGGGCTGGGGTCCTCTGGGCTATATCTACAGCGACAGGATCGTGTTCCGTTTCCGTCCCGAGCGGGTGGAGAAGATCCGCCCGGAACGGCCGGAGTATGATGTGGCGCTGGTGAAAGCCTGCACCGGCATGGACGATTTCATCTTCCGTGCCCTGGCGGACCGGCCTGTGGCGGGCATGGTGGTGGAGGCTTACGGCTGCGGCAACGTGCAGCCGGCGGTGAAGAAAGGCATCGAGTATGTCCGCAGCAAGGGAATCCCCGTGGTGCTGGCCACCCGGGCCTCCTCCGGCAGAGTGGCGCCGGTGTACAGCTACGAGGGCAGCCTGGCCTCCATGCGGGGCAGCAGGGTCATCGGGGCGGGGGAGCTCTCCTCCCATAAAGCCCGGCTGAAACTGATGTGCGTCCTGGGCCTGACCCGGGATATCGACGCCATCGCCGGTTATTTCGACCGCTGAGGGCGGATTGGCGCGAATAATTGACTTTATCGTGTATTTTTAATATAATTTTATAGATAGTTTTCTCTATAAAATGGGAAAGTGGGCAACCGTAAAAACGGCTGTCAGTGATAGTGATAAAGTGAGATAAATAAAGGAGCGATTTTTGATGAAGTACATGAGCGGTAACGAAATCCGCACCAGATTTCTGAAATTTTTCCAGGACAGAGGGCATCTTATGCTCCCCAGCGCCTCTTTGATCCCTCAGGACGATCCGACGCTGCTCCTGATCGGTGCCGGCATGGCGCCCTTCAAACCGTTTTTCACCGGCAAGATGAAACCGCCTTCTCCCAGGATCACCACCTGCCAGAAGTGCGTACGTACCGGCGACATAGAGAACGTGGGACGGACCGCCCGTCACCATACTTACTTCGAGATGCTGGGAGACTTCTCTTTCGGCGACTACTTCAAGAAAGACATCATCCCCTGGAGCTGGGAGTTCCTGACCAAAGAGCTGGAGCTGCCCGCTGACAAGCTGTGGATCACCATCCACACCGAGGATGACGAGGCATATCATATCTGGCACGACGAGGTGGGCGTCTCCGACGACCGCATCGTGCGCCTGGAAGACAACTTCTGGGAGATCGGCAGCGGCCCCTGCGGTCCCTGCTCCGAGATCCATATCGACCTGGGCGAGGAACGCGGTTGCGGCAGCCCGGACTGCGGCGTTGACTGTGACTGCGGCCGTTTCCTGGAGCTGTGGAACCTGGTGTTCACCCAGTACAACCAGAACGAGGACGGCACCTACACCCCGCTGGAGCACAAGAACATCGATACCGGCGCCGGTCTGGAGCGTCTGGCCTCCGTTCTCCAGGAGAAACCCTCCAACTTCGAGACGGACCTGATTTTCCCGATCATCGAGTACGCCTGTGAGGTGTCCGGCGTGAAATACGGAGTGGACCCCAAGACCGACGTGTCCCTGAAAGTTATCGCCGACCATGCCCGCAGCCTGGTGTTCATGATCGGTGACGGCATCCTGCCCTCCAACCTGGGCCGGGGCTATATCCTCCGCCGTGTGCTGCGCCGCGCAGTACGTCACGGCCGTCTCATCGGCATCGACAAGGAGTTCCTCACCGGTGCGGTGGACGTTGTCATCCGCATGTTCGGCGAAGTGTACCCGGACATCGTTGAGAAAGAGGACTATATCAAGAAAGTCATCCATATGGAGGAGAGCAGCTTCCTGAAGACTCTCCGCAGCGGCAGCGAGATGCTGGAGAAAGAGATCGAGGCGCTGAAAGAGGCCGGCAAGACCGTGCTGGACGGCGATATCGCCTTCAAGCTCAGCGACACCTTCGGCTTCCCCCTGGAACTCACCGCCGAGATTCTGGAAGAGCAGGGTCTGACCCTGGATAAAGAGGGCTTCAACGCCGCACTGGAAGTGCAGCGCCGGATGGCCCGCGACGCCCGTGACGACAAAGCAGGCCGTCCGGTTGTCTACAACGACCGCGATGTGGACGTGAAAGCCCTGAAAGTGGACGAGTCCGCAACCGCAGGCCGTATCGTGAAACTGTACCCCGCCCATGACGCCCAGCCGGTGGATTCCGTATCCGACGGCGGCGATGCGGCGGTTATCCTGGATGTCACCGCGTTCCATGCGGAAGGCGGCGGACAGCTGGGCGATATCGGCGAGATCAAGGCTCCCGCCGGCATCCTGAAAGTGACCAACACCAAAATGCTCCCCGACGGCGTGACCATCATGATCGGTACCGTGGAGGAGGGCACCCTGTCCGTTGGCGACGAGGCGACCTACACCGTGGATCTGGACCGCAAAGCGGACATCGCCAGAAACCACACCGCGACCCATCTGCTCCAGGCAGCGCTGCGCCAGGTGCTGGGCGACCATGTCAACCAGGCCGGCAGCTATGTGGGCCCGGACCGTCTGCGTTTCGACTTCTCCCACTTCTCCCCGGTGACTCCGGAAGAGCTGCGCAAGGTGGAGAAGATGGTCAACGACCAGATCCTCTCCCACCAGGCACTGGAAGTGGAGGAGCTGCCCATCGCCGAGGCCAAGGCCAAAGGCGCCAGAGCCCTGTTCGGCGAGAAGTACGGCGACATCGTACGCGTTGTCTCCGTGCCCGAGTTCTCCATGGAGCTCTGCGGCGGTTCCCACGTTGAGAACACCGCTGATATCGGCATCTTCAAGATCGTCAGCGAATCCTCCACCGGCGCCGGCGTGCGCCGTATCGAGGCTGTGACCGGCCACGGTGCTGTGGAGTACGTGGAGAGCATCGAGGACAAGCTGCAGAACGTGGCTGCCCGCCTGCACTGCCGCGTGGAGGACGTGGAAGAGCGTCTGGCCATGCTGGAGAACGAGGCGAAAGAGGCCAACCAGAAGGTGAAAGCCCTGGAGAACAAGATGGCAGCCGCCGAGGCAAGCCAGGCCAAAGACGCAGCCAAAGAGGTGAAAGGCGTCAACGTGCTGGTGCAGAAAGTGGCTGTGGCCGACGTTCCCGCACTGCGCAACCTGGGCGACCAGCTCCGGGACAAAGTGGACGGCGTGGTTGTCGTGGCCTCCGTCTTCGAGAACGGCAAGATCGGCATCCTGGCCATGGCTTCTAAAGAGGCTGTGGGCAAGGGCGTCCATTGCGGCAACATCGTCAAAGAAGTGGCCAAGCTCTGCGGCGGTGGCGGTGGCGGCCGTCCTGACATGGCACAGGCAGGCGCCAAGGATCCGGACAAACTGGATGACGCGCTGAAAGCCGCCTGGGATGTCATCGAAGGCCAGATTCACTGATTTATCACAGAAACGGCATTGACGGGGAAGCCCCCCGTTGCTAGAATACAGGTGTGAGAGGCTCCGGAAGGGGCCTTCCGCACTGACCGCGGCAAGCCATAGCGGCCCGCGTATGCCGGTATGCCGGCGCCGGGAATGAAGTGCTCCCGGGTCTACGGACAGAATCGCGAAAGCTGATGACTTCTATCCCCGGATAGGAGCATCAGCTTTTTTTATCGCTCCGTTCCGGGCCGGTATACCAAGGAGGATGATTGACATGACAATGAACATGCTGGCCGTTTTCGCCGGTGGGGGACTGGGCGCCCTGCTGCGCTACCTGATCACCATGGCCGTCTACGGGGAGGACGCGCCGTCCTTTCCCTATGGCACCTTGGCGGTGAACGTCCTGGGATGCTTCGTCCTGGGGCTGGTGGCGGCCTTTTTCCTGAAACAGCCGGGCTGGCCAATGGTGGTGAAGCTTTTCGTCATCACCGGCATCCTGGGAGGGCTGACCACGTTCTCCACCTTCACCCTGGAGACTTTCAACCTGCTCTGCACGGAACCTGTCTACGGGGTGCTGA
>CALAZX010000257.1 GCA_937926555.1 uncultured Negativicutes bacterium
CATGCTCCTGCGCCTTCAACCTTCCCCCGGCAGCCCGCCCGGCTCACCTTCCTCCCCATCGCGCCTCCGCAGTCCTTTCCATCTTTCCTATCCTTTCCATCCCTGCCGTCATTTCTTTCTCTGCCGATCATACGCAGCCTCCTTCCCCGGTCTCCCGGAAACAGAAAAAGCCGGAATCCCCTGGGGGACTCCGGCGGTCACTTCATCAATCCATCATTAGCTTGGCGTCGCTATCGCACCTATCCTATCACAGAAAACGGAAAGCCGCAAGAAAAGAAAGCTGGCTTTTCCGGCGGAACTGTCGTATACTGTATGTACGCACAAAGAAAAAATCAGACAATTATTTCACAGATACCGCGCATCAGATCTTCCTACAGGAGGTATTCCCATGCGCAATATACCGCTACCATCAGCTCTCATGACGGGGCTTATTTCTGCCGCCGTCCTGGGAGTTTTTATTATGCCCGGATCCGGCCAGTCGGCTCCTCTTCCGGTTCCGGAACATCCTTTACGAAACCCGTTCCGTCCACCTGATTCCCTTCCCGGAACGACTCCGCTTCCGCCTGGAGGGGCACTTGCCGGAAAAAGTCTGCCTGGCACCTTTCCGCCGCAGGCCCTGCCTTTCAGCACAGGGGCTCCGGCATATGGTGTCCGGGATTTCCGGCAGCCTGTTCCATCTCCAGAGCCTCAGATGCGGCCTCATCAGCCGTTCCCCCTACCCTGTCCTCCCCCTGCCGCTCCACCGCCGTCAGCATCGCCGCCTGTGCCTCCGCCTGTGCCGCCGCTGCCCGACACGGTGTTCCTGGGCTGGTTCCGTTCCGGTGGAAAGAAGCTGGCCCTCTTCCGCTACCGGGGGAAATGGTGCCGCGCTTGGGAGGGTAACCACTTCCTTCCCGGACTGGTGCTGGCGGAAATCCGGCCGGACCGCATCGTCATCCGGCATACAGACGGGGATACCCCCGAGGAGGTGCTCCCCTTTCGTGGAAAAACCCCTCCGGGTGACGGCCTATGAGAATTTATGGCAACGTCTACAACCCCGGGGAGACCGGACTGCCGCCGGAACCGGAGCATCGCCGCTGGGACAGGTCCACCCACAGAAATCCGGGAACTGTAGGGACGGCACCTGTGCCCCGTTCCCACCAGATTCCGCTTTCATGCCGCTCCGCGCTGACCGACTTCCCTTTCCTGCGGCGTGTCTTTCTCCTGCTCCTCCTGCTCGGCACCCTCATCGGCATCACCCACGTCCCCTCCGCCTGCTACGCCTCGGGCAGGTCGGCGGATATCCCCCTCACCCTGGAGGTGGACTCCGCTCCCCTGCCGGAAGTGCTGCGGTCCCTGGAGGACATCTCCGGAAACACCATCCTCAGCGACACTGCATCACCCGTCCCTGTGACCCTCTCCCTCCGGGACAGAAACCTGGAGACCGCTCTGGACAGCCTGTCCTTCCTCCTGGATGGCACCTGGGAGGAGCGGGACGGCATCATCCGGCTGCGGAAAAAAGGGACGAAAAGCACCGTCCGGACGGTACTGCCTCTGGACCACCGGACGGCGGAGGACCTGGCGCCGCTGCTGACGGAACTGTTCCCCGGTCCCCGCTTCCGTCCGGAACCCGGAAGCAACAGCATCCTCTACGCAGGTCCCGGGGAGACGCTGCCGCCGGTAAGAACGTTCCTGGCGTCCCTGGACCGGCC
>CALAZX010000258.1 GCA_937926555.1 uncultured Negativicutes bacterium
TATTGACTAACATAATCCTGTAAAAAAGATGTTAAGATTAAACTATTAGGATGGGGCGCCCATCACCGCCAGTCCCGTCAGGGACCGGAGAATCTTCTGTAATTTGGCGCCGGCCGCCTGCTGCAGGCCGTTGCCCATCAGCTCCATGCCGTAGAGAAACAGCGCCAGTCCACCTAAGAATGCGAAAAGATATAGCACGTTTGTACCTGTTCCTTCTCCCGGAACCTCCGGGAACCCCATTTTCCACTGCCGGACTATGTCCGGCTCCGTTACAATATTACTATAATCATACCGTAAAGTGTTGTACAGGGGCAACCCTGTTTTTTTTATTTCCCGGGATTTTATCCATAAAAAACGGCCGGGCGCAATGCCCGGCCGTCTGCCGCGGGGAAGTCCCCGTTCTCTGTTCAGTTGATGCCGCCGCGTTTTGGCGGACAAATCCGGTCCGGATTATTTCCCGGCCAGACGCTTGTAGTTCTCCAGACGTTCCATGGCGTCACGCTGGGTCTTGGCGTAGAGCTCTTCCGCCAGTTCCGGACGGACTTTCTTCAGGGATGCGAAGCGTACTTCGCCCATGAGGAATTCGTGGAAGTCGCCGGTAGGCTCTTTGGAGTCCAGGATGAAGGGGTTCTTGCCCTCCTCCTTCAGGTCCGGGTTGTACCGGTAGTTGGCCCAGTAGCCGCACTCAACCGCACGTTTCTCCTCCAGCTGGCTGCAGCCCATGCCGGCTTTCAGGCCGTGGTTGATGCAGGGGCAGTAGGCGATGATCAGGGACGGGCCGTCGTAAGCTTCCGCCTCGATCATGGCTTTCAGCACCTGGTTCTTGTCGGCGCCCATGGAAACCTGAGCTACATATACGTAGCCGTAGTTCATGGCCATCATGCCCAGGTCTTTCTTCTTGGTCCGTTTGCCGCTGGCGGCGAACTGCGCGATGGCAGCCGTCGGAGTGGCTTTGGAGGACTGGCCGCCGGTGTTGGAGTACACCTCGGTGTCGAATACCAGCACGTTCACGTTCTTGCCGCTGGCCAGCACGTGGTCCAGACCGCCGTAGCCGATATCGTAGGCCCAGCCGTCGCCACCGAAGATCCAGTGGGAACGTTTCACGAAGTACTGTTTCAGGGAGAGGATCTCAGCCAGCGCCTCGTCGGAAGCTGCTTCCTTCTCCAGGAGAGTCTCCAGCTTCGCGGCACGTGCGCGGGTCTCCTCGCTGTCGTTCTTGCCGGCCTTCCATTCTTCCATGGCGGCACGGAGCTCGGCGCTGCCCTTGCCAGCTTCCAGCGCCTCGCCGATCAGCAGTTCCACGCGGTCGCGGGCCTGCTCTACGCCCAGGAACATGCCCAGGCCGTACTCGGCGTTATCCTCGAAGAGGGAGTTGGCCCATACAGGACCGTGGCCTTTCTTGTTCACGGTATAAGGCATAGCCGGAGCGGATGCGCCCCAGATGGAGGTACAGCCGGTGGCGTTGGCGATCATCATGCGGTCGCCGAAGAGCTGGGTCACCAGCTTGGCGTACGGGGTCTCGCCGCAGCCTGCGCAGGCGCCGGAGAATTCCAGCAGCGGCTGCTCGAACTGCACGCCCTTCACGGTCTTCTTGCTCATGGGGCTGGGTTTCTCGCTCACTTCGTTCATGGCGTAGTCCCAGGCCGGAGCGTGTTTCAGCTGGGTGGCGATGGGTTTCATCTCCAGAGCCTTGCCTGCGGGAGCCGGGCATACCTGAGCGCAGTTGCCGCAGCCGGCGCAGTCGTAGGGGGAGATGATGATGGCGAACTTGTTGCCCTTGGAGCCGATGGCGTCCTTGGAGGGATAGCCGATCTTGCCGCTCTCCTCCTCGTTCAGCAGCACCGGACGGATAGCCGCATGGGGGCAGACGAAAGCGCACTGGTTGCACTGGATGCACTTGGTCATGTCCCATTCGGGCACGTTGATGGCGATGCCGCGTTTCTCGTAAGCGGAGGTGCCGGAGGGGAAGGTGCCGTCAGCGGCGTCCTTGAAGGTGCTTACCGGCAGCTGGTCGCCTTCCAGACGGTTCATGGGGGTCAGCACCTTGTCCACGAACTCGTTGCCGGTGAGACGGATCTCGTCGTCGGCGGCCTCAGCCTGTGCCCAGGAGGCGGGGATGTCGATCTTCACCACGGCGCCGATGCCCTGGTCGATGGCGGCGTCGTTCATGTCCACAACGCTCTTGCCCTTCTTGCCGTAGGAGGTCTCCACGGCGTCTTTCAGATATTTCACCGCGTCTTCCAGCGGGATGATGTTGGACAGTTTGAAGAATGCGGCCTGCATAATCATGTTGATACGGCCGCCCAGACCGATCTCCTGCGCGATCTTCACCGCGTCGATGGTGTAGAAGCTGATGTGGTGCTCGGCCAGATACCGTTTCAGGGCGGAAGGCAGATGCTTGTCCAGCTCCTCGGCGGTCCAGTTGCAGTTCAGCAGGAAGGTGCCGCCGTCTTTCAGACCGTCAGCCACATCGTACTTGTCCACATAGGACTGGTTGTGCACCGCCACGAAGTCTGCCTGGTTCACCAGGTAGGGCTCCATGATGGGCTCGTGGCCGAAACGCAGATGGGATACGGTGACGCCGCCGGACTTCTTGGAGTCGTAGGCGAAGTAGCCCTGTGCGTACATGTCGGTATGGTCGCCGATGATCTTGATGGCGCTCTTGTTGGCGCCTACGGTACCGTCGGAACCCAGGCCCCAGAATTTGCAGCCGGTGGTGCCTTCGGGAGTCACGTCGATCACTTTCGTTCTCGGCAGGGAGGTGTTGGTCACGTCGTCGGTGATGCTCAGGGTGAAGCCGTTCTTCGGCTCAGCCTGCTTCAGGTTCTCGAACACGGCGTACAGGTCGGAAGGAACCAGGTCCTTGGAACCCAGGCCGTAACGGCCGCCTACGATGACCGGAGTGCGTCCGCTGCGGTAGAAGGCATTGCATACGTCCAGGTACAGCGGCTCGCCCAGGCTGCCCGGCTCTTTGGTCCGGTCCAGCACGGCGATCTTCTTCACGGTCTCCGGGATGGCGCCCAGGAAATGCTTGATGGAGAACGGACGGTACAGGTGCACCGCCAGCACGCCGATCTTGCGGCCTTCAGCGGCGTTGACCATCTCAGCCGTCTTGATGGCGGTCTCCTGGGAGGAACCCATGGTGATCACCAGCTCGTCGGCGTCTTCCGGTCCGTAGTAATTGAAGAGATGGTACTCGCGGCCGGTGAGTTTTGTGATCTCGGCCATGTAGCTTTCCACAATCTCGGGAACTCTCTCATAGTATTCGTTCACAGCCTCGCGGGTCTGGAAGTAGATATCCGGGTTCTGCGCGGTGCCGCGGATTACCGGTTTGTCCGGGTTCATGCCCCGCTGACGGAATGCGGTCACGGCATCCCAGTCCAGCATCTTGCCGAAGTCCTCGTAGTCGATGACCTCAATCTTCTGGATCTCGTGGGAGGTGCGGAAACCGTCAAAGAAGTTCAGGAACGGCACCCGGGATTTGATAGCGGCCAGATGGGCCACGCCGGTGAGGTCCATGACCTCCTGCACACTGCCGGAAGCCAGCAGCGCGAAACCGGTCTGACGGCAGGCCATCACGTCCTGATGGTCGCCGAAAATGCTCAGGGAGCTGGTGGCCAGCGCTCTGGCGGATACGTTGAACACGCCGGGGAGCAGCTCGCCGGAAATCTTGTACATATTGGGGACCATCAGCAGCAGTCCCTGGGATGCGGTGTAGGTGGAAGTCAGCGCGCCTGCTTCCAGAGAACCGTGGACAGCGCCGGAAGCGCCCGCCTCGGACTGCATCTCCATCAGTTTCACCGTCTGACCGAAAAGGTTCTTCTTTCCTGCGGATGCCCATTCATCCACATGTTCCGCCATCGGAGAGGACGGAGTGATAGGGTAAATCGCTGCAACATCAATAAAGGCATAGGAGGCATATGCAGCCGCTTCGTTGCCATCCATAGTTTTCATCGTGGCCATTTGTTCCCCTTCTTTCTTCATATTCAGCAGGCTCCCACGGGCACCACGCCCGGTGATCCGCCCACCGTTTCACATACTGATTTTTATACATTTTGACAAACGCATACTACAGATATAGTATACACTAATTATTCACCCCGTGCAACTTGCGGAAGGTGCCGGGAATGTGAATTTTTCAAGGCTTGAGGGGGATTCGGGAGACCTCTTTTTCCGGGTCATTGCCGCCGCCTCCACGGGAAAATACCGTCCCGCTTCCACCTTCCAAAAAAATCCGTTCCAGCCGGCGGACCACCTCGCCGATCTTCTCCTCCTGGATGCCGGCGTAGTTGATGATCAGCGTCACCTTCCCCTTCTCCCGGGGGGCGAAACTGTAGTCGCTGTACAGGGACAGGCTCAGGTCCTGGGCCAGCCCCCGCTGCCGCACCTCCTCCTCGGACAGGTCCGTCCCCACCTCCAGCAGGAAGTGGGTCCCCGCCTTCCGCTCCACGATACGGGCCCGCTCCATGAGCCGGCTTCTCTCCAGGGCGGCCAGGATCAGCTCCCGCTGCTCCCCGTAGTACTTGCGCATCCGGTTCAGATGCCGCTCGAAATATCCCTCATTGATGAACCGGGCCAGGGCCATCTGCTCGAAACTGGACACGGTGCAGGAGTAGAAGCTCATGGTCTCCTCATACCGCTCCAGCAGATTCGGCGGCAGCACCATGTAGCTGATGCGCAGGGAGGGCACCAGGCTCTTGGAGAAGGTGTTCATGTAGATGACCTTCTTCCGCCGGTCCTCGGCGTAGAGGGGCAGGATGAAACGGCCGGCGTAGCGGAACTCGCTGTCATAGTCGTCCTCGATGATATAGCGTCCCTTCTTCCGGTTCACCCATTCGAAAAGCCGCAGACGCCGGGTGATGGGCATGACGATGCCCGTGGGGAAGTGGTTGGCCGGCGACACATGGACCACGTCGGCCCCGCTCTCCTCCAGCCGGTCCACCAGCAGGCCCCCGTCATCGATGGGCACGTAGACCCAGGGATTGCCGTAGCTCTCGGAGATGGTGGCGAACTTCTTGTAGCCGGGATCCTCCATGGCGAAGGTGCAGCCGGTGCCGAACATCTGCATCAGTCTTCCATAGAGATACTCCGTCCCCGCCCCGATGATGATCTGGGCCGGGTCCACCACCATGGCCCGGTGCCGCTTCAGATAGTCCGCGATAGCCTGCCGCAGCTCCCGCAGCCCCTTGTAGGGCACCGTGGCGAACAGCGCCGGATCCCGCAGTGACAGGGTGGCCCGCATCATCCGGTTCCAGGTGTCCACCGGGAAGTTCTTCAGGCTGTTCCGGTTGGCCTTGAAATCCGCGAAATACTCCCTCTCCTCCGGCTCCGGAATCCGCACCTCCGGCTCGAACTCCCGCAGGCAGTAGTTGCTCACGTTCTCCACGTAGTAGCCCTTCTTCTCCACGGAGGTGAGATAGCCTTCCGTCAGCAGCTGCTCGTAGGCGTTGGTGACGGTGATCACCCCCACATTCAGGTGCCGGGCCAGGGCCCGCTTCGAGGGCAGCTTCTCCCCCGGCGCCAGGTTCCCCACTATGATGTCCTGGCGGATGCACTGGTACAGGTAGTCGTAGAGGGGGACGTTCCCCCGCAGTGTCATGTCATAAGTGAGCATGTGGTCTCCTTTCCGCAGCAAGCACAGCTTCCTCTTTCTTCTCCCCGGAGGGACTGGTGCGCCTCCGATTCTGTTGTCCCAGGTTTACTTTCCGGCATCCTTCCGGAAAAGGCATCCTGATGGGATTCCGGATGCTCTTTTCCAATCTGGTCTTATTTTATATTCATAATCTGATACTTTTTATAGAACCATTTTGATTATAGAATAAAAACATGCAAGAGACAACAAGCTTTTCCCGGTCCGCAACGGCGGCCGGAAACCGTTTTTTTGACAAATCATCTGTCAAACTGGAGAACGGCTGCAGCCTTATCCGACTGCAACCCCTGTTTCAAGGAGGAAACGCTACATGGAAAAAGTGAACCTGCAAGAAAAGTATGGTCTGTATATCAATGGTAAATGGATGGACGCTTCCAACGGCGACACCTTCGTCGTGGACAGCCCTGCCGACGGCAGCAAGCTGGCTGTGTGCGCCCAGGCCACCCGTGAAGATGTGAATTACGCAGTGGAATCCGCCTGGAAGGCTTTCGCCACCTGGGGCAAGACCACCCCGAAAGAAAGAGCGGCCCTGCTGAATAAAATCGCTGACGTGATCGACGCCAACAAAGAACACCTGGCCATGGTGGAAAGCATGGACAACGGCAAACCCATCCGGGAGACCCTGAACGTGGACATCCCTGCAAGTGCGGACCACTTCCGCTATTTCGCCGGCGCCATCCTGGCTGAGGAAGGCACCGCCACGGTGCTGAACGAACAGTATCTCTCCCTGGTTCTCCGCGAGCCTATCGGCGTGGTGGGCCAGATCATCCCCTGGAACTTCCCCTTCCTGATGGCGGCCTGGAAACTGGCCCCCGTGCTGGCGGCCGGTGACTGCACCGTGCTGAAACCCTCCAAAGAGGCCAGCCTGTCCATCCTGGAACTGGCCCGTCTCATCGACGGCATCCTGCCTCCCGGCGTGTTCAACGTGATCACCGGCGCAGGCTCCAAATCCGGCCAGTACATGCTGGAGCACCCCTGCTTCACCAAACTGGCCTTCACCGGCTCCACCGAGGTGGGCCGCAGCGTAGGTCTGGCCGCCGCCGAGCGGATCATCCCCGCCACCCTGGAACTGGGCGGCAAGAGCGCCAACATCTACTTCGACGACTGCAACTTCGAGCAGGCCATCGACGGCGCGCAGCTGGGCATCCTGTTCAACCAGGGCCAGGTATGCTGTGCCGGCAGCCGTATCTTCGTACAGGACACCATCTACGACAAGTTCGTCCCCGCACTGGTTGAGGCCTTCAACAAAGTGAAGGTGGGCATGCCCTGGAATGAGGACACCCAGATGGGCGCGCAGATCAACGAGGCCCAGGTGAAGAAGATTCTGGGCTACATCGACATCGCCAAAGAGGAGGGCGCCACCATCGCCTGCGGCGGTGAACGCTTCACCGAGGGCGAGCTGGCCAAAGGCGCCTTCATGAAACCCACCCTGATCACCAACGTGACCAACGACATGCGCGTGGCTCGCGAGGAGATCTTCGGGCCTGTGGCCGTTGTCATCAAGTTCCATGACGAGGACGAAGTTGTCCACATGGCCAACGACAGCATCTACGGCCTGGGCGGCGCCGTATGGACCCGCGACATCAACCGGGCCATCCGCGTGGCACGCAACGTGAAGACCGGCCGTATGTGGGTCAACACCTACAACCAGATTCCGGAACACGCCCCCTTCGGCGGTTACAAATGCTCCGGCATCGGCCGTGAGACCCACAAGATGATCCTGGACCACTACACCGAGGCCAAGAACATCATGATCAACCTGAGCGACGCTCCTTCCGGCCTGTACCCCGGCAAATAAGGAGTGCCCGGCGGATTCTTCCGCCACACCGTCCACCGGCGGACGTCAACCTGCCGGCGGGCGCACGGTGTCCTACGAGGCAGCCGCCACCATCCCCCGGCGGGTTGCCTGTCAGCCGGGACGCCTCAACAACCTCAAATCTTAACAAAACCTTCCCATGATGATATACTGAGAGAAAGGGAGGACTTCCCTGAAGTCCTCCCTTTTCCGTTATACACGATATGGCTGCAGGCATGCCGCCTGCATGATAGATACGCTTCACCGTCAGACCATCCTCAGGAGGGATCATCATGAACTGGACACAGGAACTGATCATAGAGAAACTCAGCGAGCTGCTGGGAGTAAGACCGGAGAAGAAGCAGGGCGCCTTCACCACCGACTACATCTTCCCCAACCCTCATGGCGGAGCCCCCGCCACCTTCTCCTTCGAGAAGGACCACGACATCCAGATGACACTGCGGAAGACACCCCGCTACTATCCTACGGAGTGCACCGCCATCGACCAGCTGATGCAGGACGTGGGCGACTACACGAAAGGGAAGAGGGCCATCCTCTCCTACTGCGACCGGGACGGCAAGCAGTCCGGCAGTGACCGCTTCATCTCCACCTTCCTGCTGAAAGACATGGACCGTGACAAACTGGAGCGCTTCCTGCTGCGGATCGGCCTCATCCACACTGAGGAGCTGTCTTACCTGCTCCTCACCGGCGGCTACATCAACGCCGGTTTCTGGGATCCGGCCCTGGATTTCCGCTTCCGCCAGAAAGGCGCGGACATCATCCGGGAGGCAGGCCCCGCGAAATAAGGGGATTTCTTCATCAGCTGCGGAAACACTTCTCCGACACCAGTCGGCGCTTGCGGACTCCCATCGGCAGGCAAAGCCGCGGAAACCGAATAAAGAAACAAAAAAGCTTCGGCGCATGGTATCATTCCATGCCCGAAGCTTTTCTCATGTCCGGAAACAGCACCATCATCTCTGACAGCGCCGTCATTCCGGTTTCTCTCATTCTTTTCCGCTGTCCTCCAGGGACTTGTCATAAGCCGTCCGCACAGCCAGAGCCAGCTGGTCGGCGCAGGAGGTGCCGCGGGTGCCGCAGAGATTGCCCTTCAGATAGGACTCGATCTGCTCCACCGTCATCCCGTCAACCAGACGGCCGATCGCCTTCAGGTTGCCGTTGCAGCCACCGGTGAACTCCACATCTTTCACCCGGTCCCCCTCCAGGGAGAACGCTATTTTCCGGGGACAGATGCCCCTGGGAATCATCTCAAAACGCATTGTATCACCTTTCACAAAAATACTTCTGCCGGATCTCTCCGGTCACGCCGCATCCGCGGACCTTACCGCAGGCTGCCGGCAAGAGGCCGTCACTTCCAGCCCAGTTTGTCCGCCAGATAGGCGGTGACGCCGGTACCGGTCACGTTGAGCAGGGTGCGGACGGCGTCCAGGAAACGCTCCGCCACCACCAGCAGCCCGACGCTCTCCGCCGGCAGACCCAGCAGCTGGCTGAGGCAGAGGAGCAGGAACAGTCCCCCGGAGGGGATGCCGCTGCCCGCCCAGACAGCCACCACGATCAGCACCGCCAGCACCACGTAATAACCGGGAATCAGCACCAGTCCGCTGAACTGGATGGCCACCATCAGGGCCAGTCCCAGGTAGAAGGCGGTGCCCGGTCCGTTCACCAGGCTGCCCAGTTCCACCAGGGCCTCCGCCCGTTCAGGATCCACGCCCATACGCTCCAGGTTGTGGGCGCTCTCCCTGGCGCTGCGCCGGGAGGAGCAGCCGGTCACCGCACGGAGCATCACCGGCAGGAAGAAGCTCCTGAAATGCCGCAGGCAGTCCTTGCCGCAGCGGCGCAGGAGCAGTCCGTAGACCAGCGCGCCGTAAGCCAGCGCCACCAGTCCGCCCAGCAAGATGATCTTGGCCAGAGGCGCCAGGATCTGCCGGCCGCTCAGGGCCGCCAGGGGGATCAGCAGCGCCGCCACCCCCGCGGGGGCCAGCCGCAGCAGCATCTCGCCCATGGTTCCCAGCAGCTCGGCGAAGGACTCCAGGGTATTCCCCGCGGCAGCCCCCCGCTCATCCATCCTCCCGATGGCCAGTCCGCCCAGGAAACAGAGGAAGAGCACTTCCGGCAGGAGCAGCTGCACCATGCGGAAGACCTCCCCCGGCTCCGGCGGGAAGAACGGCAGACCCAGCCCGGGCTTCGTCAGATAGCCCAGCCAGAGACCCAGCACCCCGCCGCCGGCGGTGAGCAGCACGAAAAGCGTCACGGCCAGACGGGGAACCTGACCCGGCCGCCAGGCGTCCGTCAGGCGCCGCACACCCCGGAACAGGCCCAGACAGGCCAGGGGTATCCCCACCAGAAACAGCAGCCGTATATAGAGAATCCCCACCGGCAGCACATAGAACGTCACCGCCTTCGACCAGGACTCACTCAGACTGATCAGGAGCCCCACCAGCAGACTGATGATGAACACCACCGTCTCCGTGACGCTCCGGTTCACCCGCCAGTGCAGGCTGTTTCCACCCGGTAATTCCATTACGCATCCCTCACGATCCGTCTATCCCTGCGGCACCGGTCCCGTCAGGCGGGTTGGCGCCTCCTTCAGGCTCAGCGGCCTTTCTTCGTCAGATACTCGTTGACAATCTTCACGGCGCAGTAATCGCCGCACATGGAGCAGCCTTCCTCGTCCTCTTTGTTCTTCAGGCTGCGGTATTTCTTCGCTTTCACCGGATCCAGTGCCAGGTCCAGCTGCGCTTTCCAGTCCAGCTCTTTTCTGGCCCGGGCCATCTTCATGTCCCATTCCCAGGCCTTCTTGTTGCCACGGGCCAGGTCGGCGGCATGGGCCGCGATCTTGGCGGCGATTACGCCCTGGCGCACATCCTCCATGTCAGGCAGGCCCAGATGCTCCGCCGGGGTCACATAGCAGAGGAAGTCCGCGCCGGACACGGCGGCCATGGTCCCGCCGATGGCGCTGGTGATATGGTCGTAGCCGGGAGCCACGTCGGTCACCAGGGGCCCCAGCACGTAGAAAGGTGCGCCGTGACAGAGACGTTTCTGCAGTTTCATGTTGGTGGCGATCTGGTCGAAGGGAACGTGTCCCGGACCCTCGCACATGATCTGGACGCCGCGGTCCCAGGCACGCTGGGTCAGCTCGCCGATATTCAGCAGCTCCTGGATCTGGGCACGGTCGGTGGCGTCGGCCAGGCATCCCGGACGGAGTCCGTCACCCAGGCTGATGGTCACGTCGTACTGCTCGCAGATATCCAGGATCTCATCGTAGTATTCGTACAGGGGGTTCTCCTGCTCGTTATGGAGCATCCAGCCGGTGATGAAGCTGCCGCCACGGCTGACAACGTCCATGACACGGCCTTCGCCGGTGAGCTGTTTCAGCACCTGCCGGTTGATGCCGCAGTGGATGGTGAGGAAATCCGCACCGTCCTCCGCCTGGGTCCGGATGGCGTTCATCAGGTCGTCCTTGGTCATCTCCACCACGGCGCCCCGCTCCTTGATGGTCTCCACGGCGGCCTGGTAGATGGGCACCGTGCCCACCATGACGGTGGACGCGTCGATGATGGCCCGGCGGGAGGCATCGATATTGTCGCCGGTGGACAGGTCCATGACGGAGTCCGCGCCGGCCTCCACAGCCGCTTCCAGTTTGGCGATCTCCGGAGCCGGGTCCGGATAGTCGCTGGATGTGCCGATATTGGCGTTGACTTTCACGCTCAGCCCCTCGCCCACACCGCAGGGGATGAGGTTCTTATGGTTGATGTTGCAGCAGATGGCGATGGTGCCGGCCGCAACTCTCTCTCTGATCAGTTCCGCGGACAGTCCTTCCTGCTCCGCAACCATTCTCATCGCATCTGTGATCTTGCCCTGTCTTGCCCATTGCATCTGTGTTGTCATGATAGTTTTTCCTCCGCAATAGAATAATGTAGGTTACTGATACTTCCTGATACAAAAAAACCGGCTCCTCTACGGGCCGGCTGGTTCCTGGTGCGGGTGACAGGAGTTGAACCTGCATGGGTTACCCCGCCAGATCCTAAGTCTGGTGCGTCTGCCATTCCGCCACACCCGCGAAACAAATGATACTATTGTTATTTTAAATTAATAAAGATAAGGTGTCAATGAAATAATAAAACCCCCGTTCCTCACGGAACGAGGGTTGATTCTCTGGTGATCCATCCGCGACTCGAACGCGGGACGCCCTGATTAAAAGTCAGGTGCTCTACCAACTGAGCTAATGGACCGTATAAATTGGCTGGGGTGGCAGGGCTCGAACCTACGCATACAGGAGTCAAAGTCCTGTGCCTTACCGACTTGGCTACACCCCAAGTTGTCGATAAATGTGGGGTGACTGGTGGGGATCGAACCCACGCGTAACGGAGCCACAATCCGCCGTGTTAACCGCTTCACCACAGCCACCATTTCAAACACTGCTTAATGACAAGCGCTATTATACTACATGTTTTTAAACTTGTCAACTAGCAATTTGGACTTTGTCAACCTTTTCGCAAAGGTTCCTTACCTACTATAACACAAATCCCCTGCTTGTCAACAGTTTCCGGCTTTCTTTTTACAGATTCCGCCGGAACCGCCTCTGTGGCACGGTTCCGGCAGCAGGACAGTCAGTCTTTCTTTTTCCCCGCGGCGAAATAGTTCCGGGCCCATTCCCGGGCCGTGGGAGTGGCGGCCATACCGCCGCCTGCGGTCTCACGCAGGGAGGAGGACATGCAGTTGCCCACCAGTTTCATGGCGTCGATGGCCTCGTCCGCCGGGATGAAGCTGCCGATATCCGCCAGGGACATCTCCGCCGCCAGGAGCGCCTGCATGACGCTGCCGGCGTTCCGTTTGATGCAGGGCACTTCCACCAGGCCCGCCACAGGGTCGCAGACCAGGCCCAGCATGTTTTTGAAGACAATGCTGATGGCCGCGTCGATCTGTTTCCCGTCGCCGCCCAGCATATGCACAGCGGCACCTGCCGCCATGGCCGCGCCGCTGCCGCATTCCGCCTGGCAGCCGCCGCTGGCCCCGGAGATGGAGGCCCGGTTGGCGATGACCTCGCCAATCATGCCCGCCACCAGAAGGCCTTCCAGCACCGTCTCCCGGCTGAGGCCGTAATGTTTCCGCAACGCCAGGAGCATACCCGGCAGCACGCCGCTGGCCCCCGCCGTGGGAGCCGCCACGATACGGCCCATGGCCGCGTTGCACTCCGCCGTCGCCAGGGAGAACACAACCGCGTCACTGGCCACCGGACCCAGCAGTGTGGGCTGTTCACCCTTCTGCCGCTCTTCCAGCATCTCTCTCATCTTTTTCGCGGAGCCACCGGTGAGTCCGCTGTTGGAGCGGACGCCGGTGAGGCCGAAATCTACGGCCTCCTCCATCACCGTGAGCATGGCGGACATCTTCTCCATCACCTGCTCCGGCGTGCATTCCATCTGGGCCGCCGCCCTGTCGCGCAGGTATTCGAAAAGCCCCTGCTTCTTCTCTTCCGCATCCCGGACCATCTGGCTCCAGGAAAGTTTATCGTATTTCATACAGTCTCCTTCTCTATCAGGACACACGGTCCACGAACCGGACGTTCAGCACCGGATCCAGTTTCTCCAGCTGACGCACCACTGCCTCGGGCACTTCCTGGTCGCACTCCATCACCATGGAGGCCACGCCGCCCTTGTTGTCGCGGAACACCCGCATGGAGGCGATGTTGATGCCCTTCATGGCCAGGATCGTGCTGACAACCGCCACCACGCCGGGTTCGTCCCGGTGGGGAATCAGCAGTGCCGGCATGCTGCCGGTGAGCTCCACGGCGAATCCGTCGATGGATGTGACCTTCACCTGGCCGCCGCCGATGGAGGACCCGATCACCTCACAGGAGCCGTGCTCCTCATCCTCCAGCTTGAACCACACCGTGTTGGGATGGGCCATGCTGCCCAGGTCCACACGGTCAAAAGTGTACTGCAGACCTTCCTTCTCCGCCAGCTCCAGGGCCTGGGGAATCCGCAGGTCGTCGGGCTGCCAGCCCATGAGACCAGCCGCCAGGGCCCGGTCGGTGCCGTGCCCCTTGTAGGTGTGGGCGAAGGAGCCGTGCAGCAGGATCTCCGCCTTCACCGGACGGCCGCCCAGGATAGCCGCGGCCAGCAGTCCCAGCCGGCAGGCTCCCGCCGTGTGGGAACTGGACGGACCGATCATCACCGGCCCGATAATATCAAATATGTTCATAGTCTCTCCCTCGTGCATTCCGCGCCGGGTCCTCATGTCCCCGCGCCAGTCTTCTCATGCGGTGCGCTCTCCGCGCCGCCGCCCGTCCTGCTATTCCACCAGGTCCAGACTGCGGTGGGCCAGTCCCACGCAGAGCTCGTTCAGGTTCAGCACGCCCACGGACATGAAGATGGCCACGCAGAGATGCTCCCCGCAACGGGCGATACCGATCTTGCCGCCCACGTTGAAGCCCATGGCTTTCACCTTCAGCTGCTCCAGGGCCTCATGGGCCGCTCCCGCCACAGCGCCGGCGCCCACATGGCTCACCTTCACGATGTCCTCGCGCTGGGCCGCCACCACGGCGCGCTCCACGATCTTGGCGATGGATGTCTGGAACTGTCCGCCGAAATCCACGCCCGCGGCGCGGATTCCCTGCTCCGCCAGGAGCGCCTTCATCTTCTGCTCCTCGGCACGGTTCGCCGTCACGGCGATTTTCAGCGCCGCCCGTCCGATATCCACACTGGTGAAATCTCTCATATCATGTTCCATGATGCCTGCCTCCCTACCGTAACTACCCTCTCATGCGCCCCGTGACGGAACGGCCTTCCGGCCCGCCCCGGCGGACATGGTATGTCTTCGCGCCGGACCGCCCGAAGGGCGGAATCCGGCATTTTCATCATACTGAATATTATATCAGACCCCGGGTGGCGATACAAGATTTCCCCCCGGCGGCAGGAAGATTTTCACTTTCCGCATCCGGGGATTTCAACTTTCCGCCATTCAATGGTATAATAGTGAGTATTCTTTTTCAGGACACGTATTTTCTCAAAGGAGTTTTTTATCATGGCAGTCATTTTTTCCGTACTTTTCCTGGCCGCGGCCTTCATCTACGTTCTTTACAATATCGTGCAGCTGATCCGCCAGCGCAGATACCTGCTGGCCCTGACCCGGCTGCTGATTCTCTGCCTCACCGTGGTCTACATCCGCATGATGTTCATCCGCTGACCGGAGGACGCCGGGAGAGGGAAATCCACGCTTCCGTCCAAAACCGTATCCGGCCACCGGCGGAGTCCCGGCAACCGGATCCGTCACCGCCTTCCGGATTTATTCCTCTATTGCGGACATCTTTCCGCGTTAGAGGTTGGCTAGAAGGCAGGATAATGTTATAATAGAGTGATAGTATCTGTTTTCCCGACGATAGTATCTATTTTTTATTGCAGATACCGCCCGGAGATGCCCCTCCGGAAGAACATGAGGGAAACCAGCTGAAAACGATAATCTGCAGAAAGGAGGAAGCATCCATGTACAAGATTCTCATGAGCACCGGCACCGGTGTGGACGAATACGATATCAGCCAGCTGGAGAAAGGCTGCTGGATTGACATGGTGGCCCCCACCGGGGAAGAGATCCAGGCGGTCTCCGAAGCCACCGGCATCCAGATGGACTTCCTCACCGCATCCCTGGATAAGGAGGAGAAATCCCGTACCGAGACAGACGAGGACCAGCTGCTGGTGGTTATCGATATTCCTTTCCTGCGCAGCAACAAGGAGTACGACACCCTGCCCCTGGGCATCATTGTCACCCAGACGGCCATCGTCACGGTCTGCCTGGAGGCCAACGCGGTCACCGCGGACTTCAACGCCCGGACCTACAAGACCTTCAGCACCTACAAGAAGACCCGCTTCCTCTTCCAGATCCTGTACAAATCCGCGACTCTGTATCTGAAATATATCCGTAACATCATCCGGCGCACGGATGACTTGGAGCAGCATCTGCGTCAGGCCATGGAGAACTCCAAGCTCTTCAGCCTGCTGGACCTGCAGAAATCGCTGACCTACTTCACCACCTCCCTGCGGAGCAACTACATGGTGACGGAGAAACTGCTGCGGCTGCGCATGACGGCACAGTCCCAGCCCCTTATCAAGCTCTACGAGGAGGACGACGACCTGCTGGAGGATGTCATCATCGAGTACAAGCAGGCTATCGAGATGGTTGAGATGTACAGCCACATTCTCAACAGCATGATGGAAGTGTTCGCCTCCATCATCAGCAACAACCTGAACCTTGTGATGAAATTCCTGGCTTCCGTGACCATCATCCTGGCCATCCCCACCCTGATCTCGGGCCTGTGGGGCATGAACGTGCCGGTTCCCTTCACCGAGGCCGAGCACGGCTTCCTCTATGTGGGATCCATGGCCGCGGGCATCAGCTTCCTGGTGGCCTACTGGCTGTGGAAGAAGCATATGTTCTGATTTTACACACCGGCTCACAACGCCAGCTTTCCGGCGACAGAAAAGACTCCGTCTGGACAGATACCCTTGCATGGGCTCCTGTCTCGACGGAGTCTTTTTTCTTCTGTTTTTCTTTTTTCCGCTGCCGGATCCGCAGATACCGGTCCCGCGGGTTCCGCTTCATTTTTGCCGAAGCCCGGTCATTTCACCACAATCACGGGCACAGAAGACCGGTCCAGCACAGCGCGGCTGGTGCTGGTTTTGAGAAATCCTTTGAAAAAGTTTTTCTCCCTGCTGCCGATGACGATGGCGTCACAGTCGTTGTCCTCCTGGGCTTCCAGGATGGCGTCCACCACCTGTCCGCTTTCCACCAGGGAATAGGTGCAGTCCACCTGGGGATGGGCCTCCAGGATCAGCTTCGCCGCTCCCAGGACCTCGTTGCCAATCTGCATGACCGTGGTGTCGTCACTTTGGTCCGCGACCATCTCCTCCCGGCTGCGCAGCTGGGCGCTGCCTTTGGGCATGGTCCCCTCTTCCGTGTTGACGGTGAGGACCAGCAGGGAGGCGCCGGACAGCTTCGCCAGGTCGGCGGCATAGTCCAGAGCTCTCCAGGAATAATCCGTCCCGTCCACCGGAACCAGAATTTTTCTCAACATGGCAGGTACCGTTTATTTCACAATGAGTACCGGCACATCCGCATACTGGGCGATTTTGGAGCTGACGCTGCCCAGGAAGAACTCGGCGATGCCGGAGAGGCCTCTGCTGCCCAGAATGATGGCGTCGGCGCCATTATCCTTTGCGACAGTGAGGATACGCTCGGACGGATGGCCCACTTCCAGCTTGTAAGCCGGTTTTTTGGGATACCCCGCCTCTTTCACTTTGTCCTCGGCGCGGTGCAGCACCTCGGTGCCCACCTGCTCCAGATCAGCGTTGCTCTGACTGATGATGTTATGATCCAGAGGTACTGCCAGAAGAGCCGCGTTGTTATACGGCTGGATAACCGTCACAACCAGCAGTTCGCTATCGAACTTCTTACCAATCTCAATGGCCTGTTCCAACGCATGCCATGCGCTCTCAGAACCGTCAACAGGTACTACAATCTTCTTAAACATGTGTGCATCCCTCCTCAGAGATTCAAAACCCGGGCTTCGGCCCTTATTATTAGAATTCTCTATCCACAGTTGAAAATCCTGCTTTCAGGAAAAACATTCTTTTCACGCCGGGGTCCGCATAGCCCATGGACCCTCCGGAAGTCAGTCATCATCCGCTGTTCAGTTGTCCGCCGCGTCTTTCCGCCTCAGGATTTCTCCTGTGGGTTTCAGCGGCAATGTTCCGCCCGCCTTGCCGGCGGCGTTATTTTTTGCTTTTCGCCTGCTCTCTCTCCTGGGCCTTCTTCTCGCGTTTCTCCCGGATACGGCGGGATTTCTTGCTCTCCTTGCGCTTGAAGTCGCTGGGAGCCGGGGCGTCATAGTAGGCGCCGTTCTTGCCGAACCGGTAATAGAGCACGATGCCTGCGATGATCAGGATCGGCAGGCCGCCCACCAGATAGCGGTAGGAGCCGGAGATGATCGTCAGGAAATCGTAGCCCAGGACAATCACGGGAATCAGGATGAACTGCAGCACTTTCGCCGTCGTGGTCCCTCTGCCCGCCACCGCGGACACACCCAGCCATACCAGGATCGCCACGGCGAAGGATACAAAAGACATCAACAGCAGAAACAGGAATAACTCGAAATTCAAGTTGCCAACCTCCAAAAAGTTTTTTCTACAGCTGCCGTAAGCAGCCATACTATTAATATATCATTAATGCCCGCTCTTTTCTATACGGGAGCGGATATTTCCCCGGAGCCGCGCCTCACACGTCGAAATGTTTCTTCTCGTCGCCCAGAGGTCTGTCTTTGTCCGGATTGTCCTTGAAGATGGAGATGTTCTCTTTGGCGTATCTCACCGCGTCGTCATAGACGGTCTTGAAGGGTGTCAGGTCGGAAGGTTTGCCGGCTTTCAGCCATTCCACCACTACCCGGCCCAGTCCGTAGGTGGTGCCTACAGCCAGGGGGATCTGCAGCGGTGCGAAGGGGATCAGCGTGGCCAGCTGGCCGCCCAGGAATACGGTGCCCATGGAGCCAAGCAGGCTCACTGCCGCTTTCTCGCCGATGGGCTCCTCATAGACGCTGCCCAGCTTCATAATCATATAGATGTCGTTGGCCACCATGGACATGGTCCCCAGACCGGGAACCACCACAATCACGCCTGCCCGGGCCGCGGCCCATTTGCAGTAGGTGTCCGCGCGTTCCTCTCTCTCCCGGTCGTCAATCACTGTGATTTTCGGATCTTCCATAAATGCTCTCCTTTGCTCTTGTTCTTATCGTTTTCTCTTCGTTTATCGCGGATTCCGCGGTTCTTCTCTGTTTTCCGACGTTATCCGCAGAATCCCACGGCATTCCGGTATTTATCTCTACCGCACGCCAGTCCGCGTGTCCGCGTCACTTGCCGCTTTTCTCTTTCTCCTGGCGGAGTTTCTCCGCATGGTCCTGCAGATACTTGGTGAAGAGCACGTCGCTTTCGGTCACCAGCGCCAGGAAATGTTTCTCCCCGTGCTTCTCCAGGAAGGGGAAAAGTTTCTCGATATTCTCCCTAGAGTCCACAATCTCCAGCAGTACCGGCATATTGCTGCTGCCGCTGAAGAACATGGGCAGAACCCGCTCGTCCACACCCCGCAGGGTGGTGCCGTAGCCTTCCTCGCCCCGGATCACCGTGGCCCCGGCGATCTTGAACCGGCGCGCCTCATCCAGCAGAGCCTTGTAGAAGGGCTGCTCCTCGCAGACAACATCTTCCGCCGTGTACACTTTCAAAAAACATATCTTCCTGAAATCCATGTCGCCACCGTTCCTTTCTTCCCGGGATATCTGTGATGCGTCCACCGCATCCTGTCTCCAGTTTCCCGAAAGACCCGCCGGTTCCGGAGAGCTGTGTCTCCATAGCCTTCTGCCGTCCTGCGGCGGAAAGCCCGCCGGATCCTTTCACTTCTTAAATTCGGCGCGGAGCGGTTTTTTCCTCTTTTTTCTCCACGTCTTCCCTATGATTATACCATTTCTCCGTTTTTTGTGTAAGTCCGGACAGGACACCTCCCACCTGCGGAGCCGCCCAGATGGTGCCGCTGCCGAAGGATCCACCCCACCTCCCCGTCATGACGCCCTCTTTTCGCGGACGCTCCTGTCTTTCAGCAGGCTGCCCGCCGCTCCTTCATAAAACCTTGTACAGACTGCCATATTTACGATAGAATAAGTATATATACCTATAAATAGGCAGTCGCGGAAAATGGTCCCCGGAAAAAAGACATAGGGGACATGTATCGCGGCAGACCATAAAAAATCAATGGAGGCACTGAGACAATCATGAGACATTTATGCTGGGATATCGACGGAACATTACTTCTCACCAACAAGGCGGGCTGCCATGCCCTGGAGCAGGCCATCAGAGACTATCTCCACGTGGACGGCTACAAATTCAAGTATTCCCTGGCGGGACGGACCGACGCGTCCATCATCAAGGATATCGTCACCGACGTCCGTGGCAGGTGCACCAGCGGCACCGCCGCAGGTCTGATGCTGACCTATGTGATGAACCAGAAGAAGAACCTGAAAGCCCACGAGGGCCGGCTCATGCCCAATGTGGCGGAGACCCTGGCCTATCTGGAGGAGAACCACGGCGACGAGTTCCACAACTGCCTGGTGACCGGCAACGCCACGGAAGGCGCCCGTGACAAGCTGATCGAATACGGCATCGCCCGTTACTTCGACTTCTCCCACAGCGCTTACGGCGACCTGGCGGAGGACCGGGCGGAACTGGCCCGCATCGTCTTCCAGCGCCTCTACGCCGCAGGCCTGGCACAGAAACCGGAAGACCTGGTCTTCATCGGCGACACCCCCAACGACGTGACCTGCGCCGACGCCATCGGCGCCCGCTGCCTCATCATCCTGGCCGGCAGCGAGTACGGTCCCGAGGATTTCGCGGAGAACCGCCCCTGGAAGATCATCGAGCAGCTGCCCAAGAATCCGGCTGAGTTCGTGGCCATGATCCAGGACGAGGGCTGAACGGAAGACCTAGCCCACGCCTCATGGACGGATCCCGACCGGCTGCCACCGCTTTCCGGCAGCCTTCCCGTCACAGGATCAACACATAACTGTGATATAAGTACATATATGAGAGACATCCACCGGAACAGCAGCCCCAAGGCAGCGGCGGTCATCCCTGCCGGAGACCGGCGCACACGGCTCACAGATCCGTTGGATGTCCACAGAATACTGCACATATAAGGAGCGATGTATATATGAAGAGACGATTTATCTCCGGCCTGGCCGCAGCGGCCATCTGCCTGATCGCGCTGCCCGCCCTGGCCTGGAACCCGGCTGACCTGGAGAAGGTCAACAGCGGCATCAGCTGTCCCGGCGCGGATCTTTCCGGTGCCAGCCTGAACGGCGCCGACTTCACCGGTCTGGACCTGACCGGCGCCAACTTCGAGGGTTCCTCCCTCATCGGCGCCCGGCTGGCCAAAGCAAAACTGGCAGGGGCCAACCTGCGGAACACCGACCTGAAACGGGCCAACTTCGGCCAGGCGGACATGAAGGATGCGGACCTGACCGGCGCCTCCGCCCACTACACCCAGTTCGGCCACACCGACCTGACCGGCATGAAGGGCAGCGGCGGCGACTTCTTCCGCACCAACTTCCGTGGCGCCAAACTCATGGGAGCCACCTTCCACAACGCCAAGCTGCAGGAAGCCACCCTGGACGCGGTGGAAGCCCGGAAAAGCGATTTCAGCTACGCTTCCATGCCCTACAGCTTCCTGCGGAACGCGGACATCTCCGAGTGCACCTTCCTGGGCGCCAACCTGTTCCGCTCCCGGGCCGAAGGTGTCAATGCGGCTCGGACCGACTTCACCGGAGCCAATCTGAACAACGTCCTTTTCTACAGCGCCAATCTCTCAAAAGCTGTCTTCCGCAACGCCGGACTGGACAATGCCGACCTGAAAGATGCATCCCTGAAAAGCGTCGCCTGGGACAACGCGCTGAGGAAAAATATAAAATTTTAAGGGATTTTATGGAAAAGTGTTTAAAACTTTACACAAAATCTCCCGTATTTCAGATAATTATAGTGGTCTAACGTGTTAATAAATGATAAAATGTTAATTAGCGGTAAACCTGTCACGCACTTATGTGCATGATTTGCGGAATCCGTAATATGGAGGGTGATATTTTGAAAATCAACAAACAAAGAGTTTTAGACGAATTTTACGAACTGATCAGCATCCCCTGTCCCTCCACCCAGGAGCGGGCAGTAGCTGACCTCCTCACCAGACGCCTGGAGGAACTGGGCGGCGTAGTGACGGAAGACAATACGGCAGCCGAGGTCAACGGCACCAGCGGTAACCTGGTTGCCAACTTCAAAGGCAACGTTCCCGGGGCGAAAACGATTCTGCTTTCCGCTCATATGGACTGTGTCAATCCCTGTGCCGGCATCAAACCGCATATCGAGGACGGCGTCATCAAATCCGACGGCACCACGATCCTCGGCGGTGACGACAAGGGCGGCGTGGTAGCCATCATGGAGACCCTGCGCTGCCTGAAGGAACAGAATCTTCCCCACGGCGACATCCAGGTTGTCTTCACGGTATGTGAGGAACAGGGTGTGGCAGGCTCCCGTCATCTGGACAAGAACCTGCTCCATGCCGACTACGGCTTCTGTCTGGATTCCAGCGGACGCCCGGGCAAGATCATCTTCGCGGCCCCCGGCCAGAACAAGATTTTCGCCAAGATCCACGGCAAGACCGCCCATGGCGGACTGGCTCCGGAGAAAGGCATCAACGCCATCAAGAAGGCGGCGGAGATCCTCATGGATGTGCCGACCTCCCGCATTGACGAGGAGACCACCTGCAACATCGGCATCATCAACGGCGGTACCGCCACCAACATCGTTCCCGATCTGGTAGAGATCGCGATGGACTGCCGCAGCCGCGACCGCAAGAAAATGGAAGCGCTGACGGAACGCATCGTGAAAGCATATGAGGAGGGTGGCAAGAAGACCGGCGTCAAAGTGGACGTCGAAGTGCACCACTCCTACGATCCCTTCTGTCTCCCCAAAGACAGCGACTGCATCCGGCTGGCGGCCAAAGCCGCTGAAGAGCTGGGCCTGCCCGTGGACATCGCAGCCACCGGCGGCGGCAGCGACAGCAGCCATCTCAACGGCCTCGGCATACCCACCACTGTGCTGGGTACGGGCATGACCAACTGCCATACCGTGGAGGAGATCCTGCTGGAAGAAGATCTGTACATGACCTGTGAATGGGCATTAGCTATCGTAACGGCAAACGCTGCTAAATAACCAGTCTCGCACTAAGGTCTCTCTCACCTATGCCGATTCGACTACCTTAGGAGGAAATCTCTATGGCACTGACAATCTCACTTATCATAACCCTCTGGGTTGCTTATCTGATCTACAAGAAATACAAACAGCAACCGGTTCTGGTTGTGCGCGGCTTCATCCTGATGTATATCGCAGTGTTCCTGGGCTACGGACATATCGTGACGCCCAAACAGAGCACCGGCAGCCTGATCTTCGACACGTTCCAGTTCATGAGCCGGACCATGTCGTCCCGTGCGGCAGGCCTGGGTCTGAACATCATGTGCGTAGGCGCA
>CALAZX010000259.1 GCA_937926555.1 uncultured Negativicutes bacterium
TTCCGTAACAGACGGTTGCGGGTTTCTCCTGCGTCTCCCCGGTGCATCACATCCCTGCTCAGTCCAGGGCCATGTCCTCTTTGGTCACATGGATGTCCGGACGGTCCTCACGCTGCTCCAGGATTGCCAGGAACAGGTCGCTCCAGGCGCGCATCATGGCCTCCACGGTGGTGTCCTCCGGCAGGAGGGTGCCTTCCCCGTCTCCGCCGTCCGCAGCGGCCGCTTCCTCCTCGTCTGCGACCTCCTCCCATTCCGCGGTGGCGGTCAGGTAGGTGCTGCCGATCAGGCCCAGGATGTTCCGGGCGGCCTCCAGGGTCTCCTCCTTCTTCAGGAGACCCCACAGGTGCTGGTCCAGCAGGTGGATATAGAGGGAGGTGTAGGAGAGCATCATGTCGTCCTTGCCCAGCACCTCCGCCCGGTCCAGGAACACCGGCTTCAGCAGCCGGCCCTCCTCGCCGTGCTCCTCCAGGTACCGCTGCCACAGGGTGTTCTCCGTGGTGCCGAACCGTTTCAGGCGGCGGAACACGTCGTGCTGGCGTTTCGGGGTCAGGTTGGACTGTTTCCCCAGGGCCTCGGTGACGGCGGCTTTCACCACCCGGCCGATGAGCTCGCCCATCTTGGAGTGCTTGCCGGAGCTTTCCAGGTACAGGTCGGACTCGGCGTTGGCCACCAGGACGGTCTGGTCCGTGCCGGAGCCGGTGGCCAGGCCGGTGGAGTAGTTGCTGCCCGCCATCAGCTCCTGGATGGCCGCGGTCTTGGCCTCGGTGCAGGTCACCAGGGCTCTGGCCAGGGTGCCTGCGGGCATGTCGCAGTCGATCACCAGGATGATGTTGATGGTGCCGGGACGGCCCGGTTTCTCCTTGGGAGCGTAGTAGTCGGCAGGGTCCCCCACCCGTCCGCCGTTGGTCTCGATGCCGCCGGTGACGATGGCGCTGACGGTGAGCTCCTTGTAGGACAGGCTCTTCACGGAGACGCACTCCATGTCGGCGGCGGTGCCCATCCCCGTCACTTTCTCCGGGTCCAGGCCGATGCGGCGGGCCAGGATGCGCATATGCTCGTCATAGGTGTCCGCCAGCATCTCGCAGGGCATTCCGGCCCCCTGCTTGCCGTCATTGTTGAATACCGCCTGGTAATCCTCGTGGTAGCCGCCGTTGAAGACGGAGGTGCTCAGCACCTTCCGCTTCCCGTTGAAAAACAGCACGATGCACTTCTCGTAACGGTAGGCGATATCCCCCGTGGACAGTTCACACAACTTCAAAAAACCATCTCCCTTTATTCTCTCTCTCATGATTGATGTCTCATCTCTCTATCCCATACAGGTACGTTACCCGGTGCCCATCACGGAACGGGTACTGGTCTGCATTGA
>CALAZX010000260.1 GCA_937926555.1 uncultured Negativicutes bacterium
AACGCATGACTGGTGTCCGCAAGGGACAGGCCTTCCACGGGTTTTTCCTCCATCCCGGGACCATTGTAGACCGCCTCGATGGAGAAGTTCTTCACCGTGTTGTCCACCGTCAGATAGCCTGCGGCATTCAGATGGATGCCTTCCAAATCATCCTCCCTGCTGCCGCCGGTGACCTTTATGGAGACGTTGTCCGCCCCCTTGAAAGTGACGCCATAATGGGTGTTGCATTCCTCTATAGTGTTGCCGTGCTCATCCCGGATGGGGTTCCCATCTTCATCCCTCTTCACGTCGCCACCCTGGATACGGATGCCGTTCATGGTGTCGTCATACCCCTCAGGCGATTTGTTCTCCGCCGTGATCTCCACCTCTTTCGAGTTGAAGTTCACCATGCTGGCCTCCACATTGACGCCGGATATGCCCCGGCTGGCGTTCTTCTCTTTCTTCACCCGGATGACCGTCTTGTCGTTGGTGAAATTCACGATGGAGTTATGGCTGGACTGAACGCCCTCCACACCGCTGTTCTCCCAGTCGGAACCTTTCACTCCGGAGGCTTCCGCCGTGATCAGGGTCTCCTTGTTGGTGAAGTTCACAATCGACTGGGCCGGCTTATCGTAATGGCCGTCGCTGTCCACATTGACGGCGATGAAAGACTCCACTTCCGAAGGCGCCGTGCCCTTGATGGCGGCGATGAACTTGCCTCCCTGGATATTCAGCACATGCGGTTTCTCGGAGGCACTGCTCACCCGGATGCTGCCGAAAGCGCCGAAGTCGTCAGGCTTCAGCGTGGGGCTGATGGTCAGGGTGTCTCCCGCCACCACCGTCATGTCGTCAATATCATACCCCAGATAAAGACAGTCTGACCGGGCGCCCGTGAAATCGGAGAACACCAGTCCGTCCGCGAACTGGTAGGTCCCGTTCTGCTTTGTCCAGCTCAGGTCCGTGTTGCTGGTGACCTGCACCGGCGCCGCCAGTCCGGTCCCCATTGTCATGCCCATGATCCCCATTGCGATACAGATGCTTTTTGCCAACGTGTTTTTTCTCATCACCAGAGCTCCTCTCTGTCCCTGAAAATTTTTCCACTGTCAGATATACATACCGCGGTCCGCAGCGGCCGGGATCCTCTTCCCCGGCATCACCGCCGACCGTGTCCACAATACAGATTTTCCGCAAACGCCCACCAGCCCTTTTCTCCGGCCTCATCCCCCTTGTTCCCATTCTCTCCCGGGCATCCACAGGATACGCCGAAATGAATATATTATGCATTAATTATACCACTTTACTGTACTATTTGTTATAACAATCCGC
>CALAZX010000261.1 GCA_937926555.1 uncultured Negativicutes bacterium
CGCGGTGAGGATGTCACGTCCGGAGGCCCGCTCTTTCTCCGCCATGGCGATGACGCCGGGTACTACCACACAGGCAAGGTGGATGATCGATGGATTGTGCAGGTCGTCGAAATCAAGGGAGTGGGATGCCGCCGCGTTGGCCATGGCCGCGCCGTAGACGGAAGCCCGTTCCGGCGGGGCGGCGAAGATGGTGGCCTCGGGGGCCGCGCCGCAGTCCATCACCTGCCGCAGGATGGCCGCGGGTTTCTCCCGGGAGCCCCGGATCGCCAGGGAGAGCCAGTCCAGAATGCAGCGCTTGGCCATCTCCCGGGAACGGGGCAGTAGTTTGTCGAAGGTCAGGGCGGAGGTGAAATCCGCCAGCTCTCTGGTAGTCATGGGAATCAGCCTTTCTTCCTGTTCACGTCCTGATGAAGTTCCCGCCGCGGCCGCCTGCCGGGGCGGCTGACGGTTCTGTCGCCGCTGTTTTGTCAGAACATGGCGTGGTTGGGATGATATTCGCCGAACACTTCACGGAGCACGCCGCAGATCTCGCCAAGGGTGGCGTAGGTCTTCACCGCGTCGATCAGGTAGGGCATCAGGTTCTCCTCGCCGGCAGCGGCCTCTTTCAGCGTTGCCAGGGCTTTGTCCACAGCCGCCTGGTCCCGGCTGGCTTTCAGGGCGTTCACATGGGCGATCTCCTTCTCGGCGATGCGCAGGTCCGCCTTGATGATGTCGTTGGTCTTCACGTCGCTGTGGTCCACGAACTTGTTGACGCCGATGACCACGTGGCGGCCTTCCTCGATGTCCTTCTGGTACTGGTAGGCGTTCTTGGCCATCTCGCTCTGCATGTAGCCTTTCTCGATGGCGGATACGGCGCCGCCCAGGGCGTCAATCTTCTCGATGTACTCATAGACCTCTTTCTCCAGTTTGTCCGTCAGGGCCTCCACATAGTAGGAGCCGGCCAGCGGGTCGATCACGTCGGCGATGCCGCTCTCGTAGGCGATGAGCTGCTGGGTCCGGAGGGCCAGGGTGGCGGATTCCTCGGTGGGCAGGGACAGGGCCTCGTCGTAGGCGCAGCATGCCATGGACTGGATGCCGCCCAGGATAGCTCCCATGGCCTGCCAGGTGATGCGGGGCACGTTGTTCAGGGGCTGCTGTGCCGGCAGCACGCTGCCTGCGGTATGCACATGGACGCGGAGCATCTGGGCTTTGGGCACCGTGGCTCCGTAACGTTCTTTCATGATTTTCGCCCACAGTCTTCTGGCGGCGCGGAATTTGGCGGCTTCCATGAAGAAGTTCAGGCCTGCGGTGAAGATCCAGCTGATGCCGGGGGCGAAGTCGTCAATCTTCTGGCCGGTCTTCAGCGCCGCGTCGATATAGGCCATGGCGTTGGCGAAGGCGAAGGCGATCTCCTGCACTTCGGAGGCGCCGGCCTCACGGATATGGTAGGCGCCTACGCTGATGGTGTTCCACTTGGGGATGTTCTTGGAGCAGTAGGCGAAGGTGTCGGTGATGAGGCGCATGGAGGGGCGGGGCGGGAAGATATAGGTGCCCCGGGCGATATACTCTTTCAGGATGTCGTTCTGGATGGTGCCCCGGAGCTGTTCCGGTTTCACGCCCTGTTTCTCCGCCACGGCCACATACATGGCCAGGATTACGGCGGCGGGGGCGTTGATGGTGATGGAGGTGGACACTTTGTCCAGCGGGATGCCGTCGAACAGGGCCTCCATGTCAGCCAGGGTGTCGATGGCAACACCAACTTTGCCTACCTCGCCTTCCGACAGCTCGGCGTCGGAGTCCAGCCCGATCTGGGTGGGCAGGTCCAGCGCCACGGACAGGCCGGTCTCGCCGGCTTCCAGCAGATATTTGTACCGTCTGTTGGTCTCCTCGGCGGTGGCGAAGCCCGCATAGGCTCTCATGGTCCACAGCCGGCCACGGTACATGGTGGGCTGCACGCCGCGGGTGAAGGGGTAGGAGCCGGGGAAGCCGGCTTTCTCATTGTAGTCCCAGCCTTCCAGGTCCAGCGGGGTGTAGAGCCGCTGCTCCGGCAGGTTGGCCCGCTCCGGCCGTTTCGCCGTGCATGCCTTGATCTTCTCCTGATACCGTTCCATACCTTCGTTGAAAAGTTTTTTATCCATCATGGTTTTCTCCCCCTTGTCTTTTCCGTAATCCTTTTTCAAGCTGATTTATGCATATGTCCCGCTCAGCACCGTGATCTCAGCGGTATGCCGCCTCCGGCACTGGAGCCGTGCGGCTTCTGCCACCATATCATTGCTATACATCGTCATTTTATATTGTGTTGTCTGTCAGTCCATCCGCATGGTGCCGTGCTCCATGAAGTGGAGCTGCATGTCGAAGCAGTGCCGCAGGTCCACCGGTTCGTGGCCGTTGGATTTCCGCGCCTCCTCCAGGTAGTGGCGGAGCTGGGGCCGGTAGTCCGGGTGGGCGCAGTGCTCGATGATGGCCTGTGCCCGCTGCAGGGGACCCATGCCCCTGACGTCGGCGATGCCCTGCTCGGTGATGAAGACCATGGTGTCGTGCTCCGTGTGGTCCGCATGGGTCACCATGGGGACAATCTTGGAGATGGCGCCGTTCTTGGCGGTGGAGGGCGTGGAGAAGATGGTGATATAGCCGTTTCTCATGTAGTCGCCGCTGCCGCCGATGCCGTTCATCATCTGGTCACCCATGATATGGGTGGAGTTGGCCTGGCCGTAGATGTCGAATTCGATGGGCGTGTTCATGGCGATGACGCCCAGCCGGCGGATGACGCCGGGATTGTTGCTGATATCCAGGGGCCGGAGCACCAGGGCTTTCTTGTAGATATCCGGGTCCTCCTTGTACATCTGCCATACCCTGGGTGACGGGGTGAAGGCGCAGCCGGAGGCTTCGGTGATCTTGCCCATCCTGATCAGGTCGAAGACGGAGTCCTGCAGGATCTCCGAGAACATGTGCAGGTTCTCGAAGCGGGATTTGCCCAGCCCCAGGAGCACTGCGTTGGCGATGCTTCCCACACCGGACTGGAGGGGGAGCATCTGCTCCGGAATCCGTCCGTGTTTCTGCTCGTTCTCCAGGAAGTCCACCAGGTTCTCCGCGATCCGCACGCTGTCCTCATCCGGCGGGGTCAGGGTCCGCACCCGGTCGGGGATGTCCGACTCCACGATGCAGGCGATCCGGTCCAGACCGCATTTCACATAGGGGGAACCAACCCGGTCCCCGGCATGGTAGATGGGGATCTCCCGGCGGTAGGGGGGACGGTTGCAGACGAAGATGTCATGCATGCCCTCCAGGCTCAGGGGGATGCTGGTGTTCACCTCTACGATGATCTTCTTGGCGTTCTTCACGAAAATCGGAGTGTTGCCCACGCCGCTTCCCAGCACCAGGTCGCCGTCCTCGGTGATGGCGGCGGCTTCCACCACGGCCACGTCAACGGGACCGTAGAAGCCGAAATCAACCTGGGGGCCGAAGTGGCTCAGATGCTGGTCGATATAGCGGATGGTGCCGTTGTTGATGCCGGCCCGCAGGGACTTGTTGGAGGCGGCGTAATACGGGGCGCGTCCGGCGATGCCGTCCACCGCCGCCAGGGCCTCCTCGATCTCGGGACCCACAGAGGCGCCGCTTCATACGTGGATACGGCATCTCTTCCCGTTGCGGATGGCTTCCGCCAGCGCCAGGGTGGTCTTCTTGGGATACCCGGAGGGGGTGAATCCGCTGAAGCCCACGTTCATGCCGTCACAGATCAGCTCTGCGGCTTTCTCCGGCGTGACAATCTTGTCGAATAATGCGGGATTGCGTAATCTGTCAGCGTTCAGCATAGTATCTCTCCTTCTTTCTCCTTTTCCTATCTTTTCTTCTCCTACTTATAGTCTAGGTTATATAACATATAAAGTGAAATACTTGTTTATGGTATTACTTATAATAAAAATTTATATATAAAAAGAGGAATCCGGGATTATACAGGATTATCGCCGGATTTTGTCATAAAAAAGTGGAAAAAGGTTGTTTTTCAGGAATAAACAGGAATCTGTCGCAGAAAAATAATTTAACCTATATAAATAATATGGATTACATATAATAAAAAGTGATATAATAGAGAAGAAAATGATGCGAAAAGGTATATATCATGATGTATGCCGGGAAGGAGGACAGGATGAATCTGGATTATTACCGTAATTTCATCGCGATTGTGGAGGCGGGGAGCATCTCCCAGGCGGCCCGGGAGCTCTCCCTGGCCCAGCCCGCCCTGAGCAACCAGCTGAAGATCCTGCAGGAGCACTACAACGCCAAGCTGCTGGATATCAAGCGGGGCGGACGGAACATGGAGCTGACGGAAGCGGGCAGGGTCTTCCTCCAGAAAGCCAGAAACATCGTGGCGGAGGAGAAGGCGGCGGCCAAGGAGATCGCGGACTGCAGTGCCGGCTACTCCGGCTCCCTGCATATCAGCCTCTCCCCGTCCATGTCCATCTGGTTCATCCAGCGGTACCTGACCCGCTTCGCCCGGAAGTACCCGAAAGTGAACTTCGAGCTCCACGAGGTCACCACCGAGGCCCAGACGGAGCAGCTGCTGTCGGGGAGGACGGAGCTTGCGGTATCCAATGCACCTCTCCGTCAGGAGTTCCGCTTCGAGACCATCTACCGGAAGCAGGAGCGGCTCATGGCCTTCTTCCACGAGCAGAGCCTCTATCTCCACAACAGCCATCCCAACATGCTGCTGGACGATTTCGACGGGCTGCCGGTCTGCCTGTCCAGGGGCTGCGCCGACCTGTTCCTGGCGGCTTGCTCCGACTCTGGCATCCGCCCCCAGATTCTCAGCATCAGCACCACGAAGCTGTCCGCCATCGCCTGGGCCCGTGAGGACACCGGGGTGGCGGTGGTCCCTTCCGAGCTGGAGGACCTGGTGCAGGAGGGGATGGTCCGGAAGGTGATCATGGACGAGCGCCTTTATATGGAGAAGACCCTCAGCATCGTCAAAGGCAGGAAGCTCTCCAAAGTGGCGGAGCTGTTCCTGGATTTCTTCAACCGGGAAGTATAAAAGAACCCTGCACCGTCACAGGCATGGTGCAGGGCTTTTTTTGCGGTAAAAAAAGAGGAACATACCGGGGGGTGGAAATGCTGACTGGCAAGGCAGTAAATAATTATTCAGCCAAGGCTGGGAAGGGGGTGCCGGAACAACAAA
>CALAZX010000262.1 GCA_937926555.1 uncultured Negativicutes bacterium
AGGACCGTCCGGACATCCATGTGACCAAAGAGGACATGGCCCTGGACTGAGCAGAAATGTGATGCTCCGGGGACACGCAGGAGAAACCCGCAACCGTCTGTTACGGAAGCGGCAGACAGACCTCCGCGGCATCACAGAAAACATGATAACGGAAAGAACACAAGCCCGCCCGGCATGACCGGACGGGCTTTTCTGCGCCTTCCGGGACAACCGAATAGGCAGAAAATATATTCTTTGGGATAATGACACAAAAGAAGTAAAAAAGCAATTGAAACAGAATATCGATAGATGGTAAAATCATAACGTATGGTAACACTATGCTTTGGACGTCCTGTCCGGGATCATGGAAGACTGACCGGGTGTGGATGTGCAAGATAAATTTTCAAGAGGTGATGCAAGAATGAGAAACGTATCAAAAAGCCTGCTGATGACCGCACTGATCTGCGGCTCTCTGGGAATAACGGCTTCCGCTTACGCCGCAGAGGCCGACGGAATCCAGTCCTTCAACCTGGACCAGATCGTGGTGACGGCCACCCGTACCGAGAAGACCATGCTGGAGACCCCGGCCAACACCCGGGTGATCACCGGCAAAGAGATCCGCGACGGCGGCTATACCAATGTGTTTGACGCAGTGAAGAACCTGGCACAGGCCAACGCCCACACCTACCAGGAGGACGGCGCCCCCTATGGCGGCATGGCTTCCCGTATCCGCATCCGCGGTATCGACAACGGCACCCTGGTGCTGGTGAACGGCATGTCCACCAACTTCGCCAACGCCTCCGCCCTGACCAACATCCCCATGGACCAGATTGAGAAGATCGAGGTCGTGAAAGGCTCCGGCTCCGTACTGTACGGACCCCAGGCCATGGGCGGCGTCATCAACATCATCACCAAGAGCCCCGCTGAGACGGAAGGCGTCCAGGGCAATGTCTTCGCCAGCGCTGGCAGCCGTCACCGCGACTTCGGCGTCAACGCCCGCAGCAGCATTGTGGACGCCGGCTTCAGCAAGACCTTCACCGCCGACCTGAACAGCGGCACCGAGCCCGGCACCACCGGCAAAGGAGCGGCCCTGCGCTTCAAGGACCGCCGGAAAGAGCAGATGTATCTGGACGCCCGCATCGCCAAGGACACCACCTTCAACTATGGCAGGGTTGTGAGCCGCGGCGCCTATGAGAGCGGCAACTATGTGAACTACAAGCCTGTCTTCGAGAAACTGGGCAACCAGAAACAGGTGTTCAATGACTACAGCGTCCTCTACGACAACAAGGACAACGGCTGGAAAGCCGCTGCCGGCTCCCATGACATGAAGCTGGACGCGGCCTATGCGAAGAACTCCCCCCAGACCCCGGACCCCAACCGCTACAAATCCTACAACACCAGCCTGGACGTGCAGAAACGGCTGGACCTGGCAGGCGGCGACGACTCCCTCATCCTGGGCGGCACCGTGAACCGTGAGGAGATGAAATACCAGGAGAAGCAGAAGAACTCCTTCAACAGCTACTCCCTGTACCAGTCCTATGACCATCAGTTCACTGACCGCTACAGCATGATCTTCGGCGTCCAGATCGGAAGAGCACACGTCTGAACTCCA
>CALAZX010000263.1 GCA_937926555.1 uncultured Negativicutes bacterium
ACGACGGACCCGAACGCGGGGTCGGTGATGATGGTGCTGGAGCAGGGCGGCCGGCGTATCCTCTTCACCGGGGACGCCGACGGGGAGATGGAGGAGGCGGTGGCGGACCGTGCGGGGCAGGTGGATTTCCTGAAGGTGAGCCATCACGGTTCCGGCACGGCCTCCACGGCGCTGTTCCTCCACAAGGTGCGGACGCCCGCCGCGCTGGTCTCCTGTGGCAGGGGGAACCGTCACGGCCATCCCCGGCGGGAGACTCTGGAGCGGCTGGAAGGAGCCGGCGTGCAGGTGCTGCGGACAGACCTGCTGGGGGCGGTGACGGTGGAGTTCGGCGGGACACGGACCAGGTGGCGGAGCCACCGGGGAGCCCGGGGGGAGTTCCGGGCGGCGAAGGCAGGAAAATCGCCACCGGGCGGCGAATTTATGCTATAATAAAATTCAGTGAATTATTCTCTGATGGAAACAGTCCGCGGAGCTTCTCCGCATGGCAGGGACTGTCTCCCGGAGTGCCGCCGGAAGGGATGGACGCAGGGCGAAGGCGCCGCGAGTCCCCGCCGGACGGGAAAATATCATGACAAAGGGGAAATGAGAGAATGGGAATCACAGTGCTGGTCGGTATCGTGGTGGTCATCGCCATCATCGGCGGCTTATATCTGCATAAGTCCAAACGGAAAGGCGCCGACGAATGGTTCACCGAGGCCGCCAAAGCCGAGGAGAGAGGCGATTACGAGCAGGCCGTCGAACTGTACACGAAAGCGTCGGATGAGGGCCATGTGGTGGCCAGAAGCTGCCTGGGCATCCTCTATCTGTCCAAGGAGAGCCTCTACAATCTGGACGAGGCGGAGAAGTGGTTCGAGCTGGCGTCGGAGAGCAAAGGTTCCGTCTACGCGGAGCGCAAGGCTGTCAACCTGTCCAAAGATGCGCTGACCACCATCTGGAACATCCGCGGCAAGGAGGCGGAAGCCGCAGGCGACCTGAAAGCCGCCCTGGGCTGGTTCGTCAAAGCGGCGGAGGCGGGCAACGGTCTGGCTCAGAACTATGTGGGCGAGTACTACATCGAGGGCAAAGGCGTGGAGCCTGACCGGAAGAAAGCCAAGCAGTGGTTCGAACGCGCCGCCGAGAAAGGCAGCGAGGAGGCCGAGGCGAGCCTGAAGCGCTACTATATTTACGGCGCGCACACCTCCGCCCCGAAGATGAAGAAAGACGAGATCATCGCCCGGGCCGGCGGCAAGAACCCCGGTTCACTGGTGGACATCGACTGGATCGGCGAGGCGCCCGGCAAGGTGGGGGAACTGGACAATCTGGAGGCCATGAACGCCTACCAGCCCAACCTGGGCTACGGCTACTACCTGACCCACTACATCTGCCCCGTCTGCGGCAAGCTGCTCTACAAGATCAAGAGCAGAGGCGCGGTGGGCAGCTACCTGGGGGAGGAGTTCCCCATGTACAACATCTTCACCTGCCCCGAATGCACCACGTTCTACACGTCCCAGGTGGGAGAGGACGGGGATCCGGTGAAACTTTCCCGCAAGGCTCTCATGAGCAGAGTCTACGGCGTCCAGTACGAGGGCGAGGTGGCCTACACCTCCCAGTTCCGGAAAGACGGCTGAAATTGAGGAAGAGCGTCCTGTTCTGCAGGACGCTTTTTTTGTGGGCGGAGGACTCGCCGCGGCCGCCTTTCCGGCGGGTTTTGTTTTTTGACGGAGGCCCGCTGAGATGATATAGTTTTAAGTATCGGAAAGACTTGTGGAAACGACAGGCAGAGAGAAAAGAGGAGCGGCATGGCAGCAGGAAAAGGCAAGATCTCCCCGGACATATTCCTCCGGGGACTGAAAGAGGACAATATCCCCCCGGTGGTGGTGATCGTCGGGGAGGAGGCGTTCTACCGGGACAAGGTGCGGCAGAAGGTGCTGGACCTGATTTTCGGGGACACGCCGAAAGAGAGCCGGGACATCACGCAGTTCGAAAGCCAGACAGATTTGCAGATGCTGTCCACGCTGGTGAACACCTATCCCTTCTTCGGCGGCCGCTCCGTGGCCTACATCACGGACAAGGAGCTGCTGACTCCCAAGGGGAACGACGGGCAGAACATCCAGCAGAAACGGGAGGACCTGCTGAAGATCCTGGCGGACGTGCCGGACTTCGCCACGGTGATCCTCCAGACGGAGAAGATGGACGGCAGGCAGAAGTTCACCAAAACGATGCAGAAGGAATTCACCTTCGTGGACTGCTCCCCGGTGAAAGCCCGGTACCTGCCTAACTGGCTCCAGGAGCAGGCGGCCGCCCGTGGTGGCCGGTTCACCACCGGCGCGGTGCGGCGCATCGAGGAGATGCTGGAGACGGTGGACGACGTGCCGCTCCAGCTGCTGGTGGAAGAGGTGGAGAAGATCTCCCTCTACGCCGGTGCGCGGCGGGAATGGACGGAGGAGGACGTGGACAAGCTGTTCTCCGCCGTGCCGGAGATCGGTATCTTCGCACTGAACGACGCCATCGCGGGCGGCAACCTGGTCCGTGCCCTGTCCCTGGTGGCGGAGGAGAAGCGGAAAAAGACCTACCTCCCCCTGATGGTGGCCAAGATCGCAGGCGGGCTCCGGAACATGCTGGCCGTCCAGGAGGGCGTGCGGCAGCGGAAGAACGACGCGGCAATCGCCGCCGCCATGGGCAAGGGCAAGAGCACCTACATGGTGAGCCGCCTGAAACGGCAAGGGGCGAAGTTCTCCGAGGCCAAGCTGTCCTGGGCCCTGGTGAACCTGGACCGGCTGGCGCAGGATATCAGCCTGGGCGGCCGGGGCTATGAACGGCTGGAGGAGATCCTGGTGGTGCTGATGTCCCGGTGACATCGGAACGGGATGCGCCCCAGGATGGAGCGCAGTCCGGTTTCTTCCGGCGGATACGGTTGTTCGCGGCACCGGCTTGCGATGTCATCCGTTCCCGGAGAAAAAATGTCCC
>CALAZX010000264.1 GCA_937926555.1 uncultured Negativicutes bacterium
GGATGCCGGGTCCGGCGTACCGGGAGCGGCCACTTGAAATCACGTGATAATTAATGATAAAATAAAACGATGCCGCGGATGTGCGGCAAGATTTCCATTATGATATCCGAAGGTGTAATAGATGCAAATAGAACGAGGTACTTGGGCAGAAATAAATCTGGACGCCATCGCGCACAACGTGCGGCTGGCGAAGAAGAATCTGGCGCCGACAACGAAGCTGTGCGCCGTGGTGAAGGCGGACGCCTACGGCCACGGGGCGGTCCGTGTGGCACGTGAGGCCGAGCTGGCGGGGGCGGATTTCTTCGCGGTGGCGCTGCTCCAGGAGGGCATCGAGCTCCGGGAGGCGGGCATCGAGAAGCCGATCCTGGTGCTGGGATCCATGTCCACCCAGCCCGGGGTGGCTGATTTTGTGGTGCGCTACGACATCAGCCATGCCGTCTTCGACGAGGAGCGGCTGATGCTGCTGAACGAGGCGGCCCTGAAGCAGGGGAAGAAGGCGAAGATCCATATCGCCATCGACACGGGCATGCACCGCATCGGCGTCCACACCAAGAACGCCGCCATCTTCGCGGAGCGGGCCGCGGCCCTGCCGGGCATCGAGATCGAGGGGGCTTTCTCCCACTTCGCCACGGCGGACGCCGACGACAAGGAGTATGCCGCCCAGCAGTTCCGGCGGTTCAGGGAGGCCCTGGAGGCCATCGAGGCCAGGGGCATCCACATCCCTATCCGGCACATCGCCAACAGCGCCGCTATCACGGAGCTGCAGCAGTACCAGCTGGACATGGTGCGGCAGGGCATCACCCTGTACGGACTGCATCCCGCCCATATGATCGACTGTTACAGCGATTTCCGCCCGGTGATGACGGTGAAGGCCCAGGTGGGTTTCGTGAAGACGCTGCCCCTGGGGTGCTCCATCGGCTACGGACGGACTTTCACCACCGCCCGGCCCAGCTCCATCGCCACGGTGCCCATCGGGTACGCGGACGGCGTGAGCCGGAGCCTCTCCAACAAGGGCTATATGATTGTGAAAGGCAAGGCGGCCCCCATTGTGGGCCGTGTCTGCATGGACCAGGTGATGCTGGACGTGACGGACATCCCCGACGTGAAGGTGGGGGACGAGGTCATCGTCTTCGGCGGCCGGGAGCTGCCCTTCGAGAAAGTGGCGGAATGGGCCCATACCATCTGCTACGAGATCATCTGCGCCGTGAGCCCCCGTGTCCCCCGCGTCTATGTGCGGGACTGGGACTGAGGAAAAGAAAGATGCAAGATGGACGATAGAAGAACCGGAGCTTGCCCCGGTAGGCGGGACAGGTCCGTAAAAGGAGGAATTGACTGTGGGAACGAAGAAACTGAACGAGCAGGAATGGCAGGAGTACGTGACCAAATGCGCCACCGGCGCCTGGCCCATCCCCCGGGCGATGATTTCCGACCAGGAGGACTGGGTGTGCCGCGCCGTGGTGGGACGCGCCCTGTATTTCAAGAAATATGTGGAGGACGCCATGGTGGTGCTGAGCACCGTCCTGGACGAGGAGCCGGACATGGAGGCGCCTTCCGACACCAGCATGAGCCAGGCGGAGCACAAGGTGCTGTGCCTGCGTGACATCGCGGAGATTGTCTGGGACCTGGCCAAACAGGGCGAGGCCTCCCTGCAGTATCTGGACCGGGCTTTCGAGCTGGCCCGCTCCTATGAGCACCCCTTCCGCACCGACGCCAGAGGGGATATCTGGTACCGCCGCCTGAACGTGCTGGCCGGCATGGGCCGGGTGGAGGAGGCGGAAGCCGAGGCAAAGAGGATGATTGCGGAGGAGCGGGCATGCTCCCACGCCCCCCAGCGCAAGGAGGATCCCCCTTCCCGGGTGAACCCCTATATCTACTTCAGCCTGCGTTTCCTGGCGGAACAGGCCTACGCCCAGGGACGGGTGGCTGACGCCTGCTCCCTCTTCGAGGACGCTTTCGCCTACTATCCGCTGTCCGAGGCCGGCGAGCGGGACGTGCAGCGTGCCGTGGCCACCACGGATCCGGAGCAGCGCTACAAAGCCTTCAAGATGTGCACCACCATGCAGTATCTCCCCTGGGAGAAACGGCCCAAGGTGGTCATCGACCGGGGCTGACCGGAAGCGGATATGCGGCAGCGGACCGGGACGGACAACGTTCCCCGGAAGTAACCGGTGCGGGACAGACGATGTTTTCCGGAGCCGGTTGCGGCGGGACGGAATTGTCAACGTAGCGTCCCGCCGGGACAATAAGTATACTTATACAAACTTTCCCCCATTTCATAGTGAAAATCTGTTTTTTGTTGCGAAAACCGGGGAAAGCGGGCATCCGCTTAGCATAAAAGTTGCAAAACGTGTTATAATAATCAGGGTATTGTATCGTTACGATGCCCTGATTTTTGTATATATGGCTGATAATAATGAAATGAGGTGACGGCTTGGCCAGAATCTTTTTTTTCAGTGGTGAGGGCAACAGTCTGGCGATCGCCAGAAGACTGGGCCGGGAGCTGGACGCGGAGGTAAGCAGTATCGTGGCCTACCTGCGGAATCCCTATCCCGTGGATGACGAGGTTGTCGGCGTGGTGACGCCGGTGTACTGTACGGAGCTGCCTCCCGTGGTGGCGTCCTTCCTGGAGAAGGTGGACCTGAAAGGGGACCCGTACCTGTTCGCCGTGGCCAACATGGGCGGCGTGGCCGGAGACACACTGGGACAGGCGGGGAACATCCTGGCGAAACGAGGCCGGGAGTTCGATGCCGGATTCACGGTGCTCCTGCCGGACAGCAGTATCGTCTTCGCCAGTCCCGAGAAGCTGAAACGGAAGATGCTGGACGGGTTCGACGCCAAGCTGGATGAGATCGCCGGAACTGTCCGGGAACGGATGAAGAACCACAAGTGCCTCACCCGTAACCCTGTCTGGATGG
>CALAZX010000265.1 GCA_937926555.1 uncultured Negativicutes bacterium
CCCGCAAGAAGAAAGCGAAAGACGGGGACGACGGCGAAGTGTCCCTCTTCTGATGACCTGGTGGCATTCCCCGGGAAATACCGGGGAGTGCGGAAGGAGTGTACCATGAACGGAAAAGAGAGAACCGGAGCCGCCGGACTGTGGCGGCTGATGAGAAAAACAGCGCTGCTGGTGCTGGTCTGTCTGACTGTTTTCGCCGGAGCCGGCTGCGGTTTCTGGCGGATGACCATGGGTGACCCCTATACGGGAAACTGGATCGGCGTGGTGAAACTGCCGGTGGTGGGCCGTTCCCTGACACGGCTGGACATCCAGCCGGTGCCCGGCAACGACTCCCGCTACCGGATCCGGATCCGGGCGGACCGCTACAAGAGCGCCGGCACCGATGCCGAGGGCAGGAAGGTGTTCGTGTGGCAGAAGGGCGACAGCGCCGAGTTCGAGGGGCAGGTGGGCAGCGACGAGCTGCGCATCCCCAGCACCCTGGACATGAGCCTGGTGGTGGGCAAGATCACCGGCACCCTGGAGCTGCCCGACGGCACGGTGGTCCGCCAGGACACCGGCAAGGAGTACGAGGAGCTGCGGAAGGAGATGGCGGACAGCCTGCGGGAGAAGTATCCCGGCTGCCGCATCGACAACGGCGCCTCCTCCTGAGGAAGGCCGGGGAGGGAAACGGCCGCGCCCTTTGACGGCACGGCGTCCCGCCGAGGGGTATTCCTGCTGTCATACTGCCGGTGGCGGCCTGTCCGCCATCACGGAAAGTCAGTGCGGGATAGCAGGAATATCTCTCAGAAACGGTGCATAATTTTACCCAAGTTGACCGTTTTGTGTTATAATAACTGTGTATTGTTATTTTGCCTTTTGGCTTAAAGAAATATAGGATGGTGAAAAAATGAAAGTTACGGAAAATGATGTAAAACACATCGCATCTTTATCCCGGCTGGAGATCCCCGAAGAGGAAATCGCCAAGTTCACGGAGCAGTTCAACCAGATCCTGAACTATGCCGACGACCTGAGCAAGGTGGACACCACCGGTATCGAACCTACCGCCAGCATCCTGCCTCTGGAGAACGTTCTGCGTGAGGACGAGGCCCTGCCCGGCGTAAGTCATGAGGACGCATTGAAGAATGCTCCGGCAGTACATGATGACGGTTTCAAAGTACCGCGTGTCATCGAATAAAAGAGGGGGAAAGACTGTGAAATTATACGAACGTACGGTTCATGAGCTCCATGAACTGCTGCAGAATAAAGAAATCAGTTCCGTTGAACTGACCAAAGCGGTCTATGACCGCATCGACCAGGTGGAAGACCGGGTCGGCGCCTACGTTACCCTGGACAAGGAGAACGCCCTGGCGCAGGCTGAGAAAGTCGACGCCAAAGTGGCCGCCGGCGAGAAGATCAGCGAACTGGCCGGTATCCCCGGCGCCATCAAAGACAACATCAGCACCAAGGGGCTGCGCACCACCTGCTCCTCCCGGATGCTGGAGAACTTCATCCCTGTATACGACGCCCATGTCATCGAGAACCTGCGCAAAGAGGACACCATCTTCGCGGGCAAGACCAACATGGACGAATTCGCCATGGGTTCCGCGACCACCACTTCCGCACTGAAAGTGACCCGCAACCCCTGGAACCTGGACTGCGTTCCCGGCGGCTCCTCCGGCGGCTCCGCAGCTGCCATCGCCGCAGGCGAGGCTATCTGGGCACTGGGCTCCGACACCGGCGGATCCATCCGCCAGCCGGCAGCCTACAACGGCTGTGTGGGCATGAAACCCACCTACGGCCGCGTATCCCGTTACGGCTGTGTGGCCTTCGCGTCCTCCCTGGACCAGATCGGACCCCTGACCCGTGACGTGACCGACGCCGCCATCGTGCTGAACACCATCTGCGGCAAGGACGTGCATGATTCCACCTCCCTGCCCGTTGACGTGCCCGACTTCACCAAGGCCCTGCGCCAGGACGTGAAGGGCATGCGTATCGGCCTGCCGAAAGAATACTTCGGCGAAGGCATCGACCCCAAAGTGAAAGAGCAGATCATGCTGGCTGTGAAGAAGTATGAGGAGCTGGGAGCCGAGTTTGTGGAAGTGTCCCTGCCCCATACCCAGTACGCCGTGATCACTTACTATATCATCGCTCCGGCAGAGGCATCCGCCAACCTGGCCCGCTTCGACGGCGTGCGTTACGGCTTCCGCGACATGGAGGCGCAGAGTGCTCCGGAGATGACCCTGAAGAGCCGTACCGAAGGCTTCGGCCCGGAAGTGAAACGCCGCATCATGCTGGGCACCTACGTGCTGAGCTCCGGCTACTACGACGCATACTACAAGAAAGCCATGCAGGTGCGTACCCTGATCCGCAAGGACTTCGAGGAGGCCTTCAAGCAGTGCGACGTGCTGCTGACCCCCACCTCTCCGGTGACCGCTTACAAGCTGGACCGGGAGATGGACCCCATGACCACCTACATGCTGGACGTTACCACTATCCCCGTGAACATGGCAGGCCTGCCGGGCATCTCCATCCCCTGCGGACTGGCTGACGGCATGCCGGTAGGTATGCAGCTCATCGGCAAACCTCTGGATGAGGAGACCGTGCTGCGCGCCGCCTACACCTTTGAACAGGCGACGGACTTCCACAAAGCAATCGCACCGCTGGGAGGTAACGAATAATGACTAAATACATCACTGTTGTGGGCCTGGAGGTCCACGCTGAACTGAAAACCAAATCCAAAGCGTTCTGCTCCTGCTCCACGGAGTTCGGCGCAGCGCCCAACACCCATGTATGCCCGGTATGCCTGGGCATGCCCGGCGCACTGCCGGTGATGAACAAACGGGTGGTTGAGTTCGCGATCCGTGCCGGCCTGGCGCTGAACTGCGAGATCAAGAACTTCAACAAGTTCGACCGCAAGAACTACTACTATCCGGACCTGTCCAAGAACTACCAGATCTCCCAGTTCGACAAACCGATCTGCGAGCATGGCCATATCGACATCAAAGTGGACGGCGCTCCGAAGACCATCGGCATCACCCGTATCCACATGGAGGAGGACGCAGGCAAACTGGTGCACTCCGGTGAGACCATCAGCACCTCCGATTCCTCCGCGGTTGACTACAACCGCGCCGGCGTGCCCCTGATCGAGATCGTGTCCGAGCCGGACATGCGCAGCGCCCAGGAAGCACGCGCCTACATGGAGCAGCTGAAAGCTATCCTGGAATACACCGATGTCTGCGACTGCAAGATGCAGGAAGGCAGCCTCCGCTGCGACGCCAACATCTCCATCATGCCGGAAGGCGCCAAGGAGTTCGGCACCCGCGCGGAGATCAAGAACCTGAACTCTTTCCGCGCACTGGAACGCGCCATCGAATATGAAGTGGAACGCCAGAAAGAGATCATCGAGGACGGCGGCCATGTGGTGCAGGAGACCCGCACCTGGGACGACGCCAACGGCGTGACCCTGTCCATGCGCTCCAAAGAGGAAGCACATGACTACCGTTACTTCCCCGATCCGGACCTGGTTCCCATCAACCTGGACGACGCATGGATCGAGGAGATCCGCCAGGGCCTGCCGGAACTGCCGGCCGCCCGCAAAGCCCGTCTGCTGGCAGCAGGCGTGCCCGAGGACAGCGCCGACCTGATCGTGGCAAGCAAACCCATGGCCGACTACTTCGACGAGGGCGCCAAAGCCACCGAGAACGTGAAAGGCCTGGCCAACTGGCTGCTGGGTGACGTGAGCGCCTACCTGAACAGCGAGAACGTGGAGATCAAAGACTTCATCATCACCCCGGCAAACCTGGGCCAGCTGGTGAACCTGATCGACAAAGGCGTGCTCTCCAGCAAACTGGCGAAGAAAGTCTTCGTGGAGATGCTGAAAGAGAACGAGGAGCCGAAAGTCCTGGTTAAGAAACTGGGTCTGGAACAGGTGAGCGACGCAGGCGAGCTGGAGAAGATCGTCGACGAGGCCATTGCCGCCAACCCGCAGTCCGTAGAGGACTTCCGGGCAGGCAAGAAGAAAGCCATCGGCTTCCTGGTGGGCCAGATCATGAAGGCCACCCACGGCAAAGCCAACCCGGGCATGGTCAACAAGATGCTCCAGGAGAAAATGAAATAATAACTTCCCGTGCAGGGCACACCGTCCCTGGCAGGAAGCTGCAGGAACAGGATCTTCCGGTATGCCGGAGGGTCCTGTTTTTTTTGGTGGCGGGATATGCGCCGGCCGGGATGCCGCGATCCGCGGCAGGGGAGGCCTGCGGCGGAAGGCTGGATGCCGGGTCCGGCGTACCGGGAGCGGCCACTTGAAATCACGTGATAATTAAT
>CALAZX010000266.1 GCA_937926555.1 uncultured Negativicutes bacterium
GGCGGGCCACCAGGTCGCGTACGGCCGCGTCACCCTTGGCCAGCCGCAGGTCGCCCGTACGCTGGGACAGGGCGGAGCCGGTGTTTCTCCACAGTGCCGCGGAGGATGCCATGGCGGTCTTGGCGCCCCGCATCATCACGGTCTCCTCGCCGCCTTTGCGGATTTCAATCGCAGCACCCAGGGTGCCCTGTCCGTCGGCCTTGTAGTCGATCTCATGAGCCACCAGAGCCACAGAGCTGGCGGTGAGGCCTTCCGCGATCTCCACTTTGCCGGCCAGGTTCTCCTCGCCGTCGGCATGGGCGCCGTAGTGCAGCTTGCCCGCCAGCACCGTCAGCGCCTTCTCCACTTTCTCTTTCTCCGCTTTCTCGGAGGAGGCGGTGTTCAGGCCCGTATTGTCGGTGACCAGGACCATCCCGGAACCGGCCGCCGCCTTGCCCACCTTCACGTCACCGCCTTTGTAGTCCGCCGCGTCGGTGCCCGCGTTGTCATGCTTGTAGATCACTTTCGTATGGCCGCTGTAGTCCTTGATATCGATGGACGCGCCGTCGTTCTGGAAGATCACGCCGGCCTTCTCCTCGCTGTCGCCGCCTTTCAGCGTGTTCACGAAGGAAGTGGGAACATAGTTCCCGTAATGGTCGTTGCTGGGTTCCGGCATATGAGCGGCATCGAGAGTATCGGCTTTCGAATAGGCCACATGATCCCACTGGGCGCCGTTCTGCAGGGCGATATTCACCTCGCCGGCACCTTTCTCGCCGGCATTGGAGATCAGGCCGCTCCAGCTGGACTTGTCGGTGGTCAGGCCCACATTCACGCGGCCGTCGCGGTAATAGTAGGGCTCGCCGCTGTCATCGCCTTCCGTACCCGGTTTCCAGGTCTTCGTGGCGGTGATATGGCCTTTCAGCACCACATTGTGGGTGCCGGGAGCTCCATTCTCCCAGTTCACGTTGATGGTGCCACCATAGGATGCCAGGGCGTTATAACCCCGCTCCGTGGATTTCGGCGTGTAGATGGTCACATCGCCCTTGTTGGCGTTGATCACGGAAGTGTCGTAGTCGGAAGCACCCTGCACGTTGGGGTAGAAGGGGTCCGTGGCCATACCGTTGCCCCGTACGGAGAGTTTCACATTGCCGTTCAGGTCGATATAGCTGCCGCC
>CALAZX010000267.1 GCA_937926555.1 uncultured Negativicutes bacterium
AACTGCGGGACTACATTCTCTCCCTGGTCCGGGTGGACAACGGCGATGTGCGGGGACTGCCCGACGCGTTGGCGGAACTGTTCGGCTTTGAGTATGAGGAGCTGGAGCGGCGCAGCGGCGAGGCACTGGAGCCTGAACGCCGTGCCGGTCTGCCTGCAGGCTGTGTCACGGGAGCGGACCTGTTGGACCTCATCTGGAATCTGGCGGATCGGATGGTGGAGCTGCTGCTGGACCGGGACTTCCGGGAGGAGGGCGTGGAGCAGGCGCTGGCACTGCCTGAACTGTCCGGAAGGATGACGCTGCCCGGTGACGGGATGACGGATGGCTCTGATGACACGGATGGCGCCAAGGAGAACGATGGCGCCGATGCTGCCTCAGAGAAGCCTTCTGCGGAGCTCCGGCGTACTCTGGAGTTCATCTGCCGGAAATTGGTGCCCGACCTGCTGCGGACCTCCGACGAAATCCGCAACACCCTCCGGAGCCTGGAGGGACGCTATGTGGAGCCGGGCACTGGCGGCGCGCCCACCAGCGGCCGTGCGGATATCCTGCCCACAGGACGGAATTTCTACGGGGTGGACGCCCGTAACCTGCCCACGGAAGCGGCCTGGGAGATCGGCAGGACCCTGGGGGACCAGGTAATCACCCGGTTCATCCGGGAAGAGGGCCGCTATCCGGAAAGCGTGGGCATGGTCCTCTGGTCCGACTCCAACATGCGCAGCAACGGCCAGTGCGTGGCCGAGTATCTCTGGCTCCTGGGGGTGAAGCCTGTCTGGCAGCGTGGCAGCAAGCGGGTGAAGGGGCTGGAGGTGATTCCTCTGGAGGAGCTGCGCCGGCCCCGTATCGACGTCACCGGCCGTATCAGCGGGCTGTTCCGGGACACCATGACCGCCTCGGTGGAACTGCTGGAGCAGGCGGTGAAGCTGGTTGGCTCCCTGGAGGAGCCGGAGGACCTGAACTTCGTCCGCAAGCATATGGATGAGGACCGGAAACTCCTGGAGGAGAAGGGCCTGGACACCCTGGAGGCGGCGGAGCAGGCATCCTGGCGCCTGTTCGGCTGTCCTCCCGGGGGCTACGGCGCCGGCGTCAGCACCATGCTGGACGAGCGGAACTGGGAGACCCGGAAGGACCTGGGGGATGTCTATGTCCGCTGGGGCGCCCACGTCTACGGCAAGGGCAAGGAGGGGGCTTTCCGTCCCGAGCTCTTCCGCCGCCGGCTGGGGACCATGGAGATCACCATCAAGAACATCGACAACCACGAGGTGCACCTCCTGAACTCCGACGACTTCAACGCCTACTGCGGCGGCATGAACGTCGCGGTGGAGAGCATCAGCGGGAAGAAGCCCCGCTGCTACATCGGGGACAGCGCCGACCGGAGCCGTCCCGAGACGAAAAGCCTGGACGAGGAGGTCCGCCGTGTGTTCCGGGGAGAATCCATGAACCCGAAACATATCGAGGGCATGAAGCGCCACGGCTACAAAGGGGCCTCCGACCTGGCGGCCCTGGTCTGCCACGCCTACGGCTGGGACGCCACCAGCGGCGTGATGCGGGACTGGATGTACGGCGAGATGGCCCGGAAGCTGGCCTTCGACCCCGATACCAGCGAATGGATGAGGGAGGTGAACCCCTGGGCCCTGCACCGGATCGCGGAGAAACTGATGGAGGCTGTCCAGCGGAAGATGTGGCATCCCACAGCGGAAGAGGAGGAGGCCCTGCGGGACCTCTACCTGTCCGTGGAGGGGGACCTGGA
>CALAZX010000268.1 GCA_937926555.1 uncultured Negativicutes bacterium
CAGGCTCCGGAAGTGAACTTCCGCAATGAGAAGACCACCATGACCGCCATTGTCAGCGGATATTCGAAGGCGGCCACGGCGGTGATCAACGTCAGCCCCGGCATGCTGAACATGTATTCCAAAGATGCGACGCTCCGCCTGCAGGATGATTCTGTGGCGAACCGGAGTTCCGGCGAGACCATCCGCATCCAGGGGGACTGGCAGAGTCCTGTGCCGGAAGCCCCTTACGGCATGACCATCCATGAGGCGGACAATTTCAGAATCCAGTATGAGGCCAACCACAATACGGATTTCGCGGCAGGTCTCTATATGATCGGCCAGGGCAATTTCACGGCGAAAGAAGCGGTGAAGAACCTGGAGATCGAGACTATCTATCATGGCAATGGGAACGAGAACGCCACCGTCGAGGCGGTATCCGTCTGGGACAATTCCCATGCCCATATCAACGCGAAGAACACCACAATCAAGGTGACTTCCACGGATCCTGATGCCACAATGGTAGGCGCCATCCGGGCGGTTCTCTCCTACATCAAGTCCGATATCAGCTTCGATGGGGACAAGCTGACCGTCGAGGAGAAGAACATGAGCAACCAGCCGGGCATCGCCCTGATGGCTATCCGGGGCGGACTTATCAAAGCCAACGCCAACGACATGACCATCAAAGCCCGGACCGGAGAAGGCAGCGCCGCTTTCCGGGCCAATATCGCGGCCTACGCCTATGACAAATCCAGAATTTATATCAACAGTGACGAGAACGGCGCGGACCAGGGCAAGACCTTGCGTATGGAAGGCGGCCTGGTCGCCAACAATAAGAGTACGCTCATGGCCAACCTGACCAACGACCAATCCCGGCTGGACGGCTGGTCCATCGTCTCTCCGGAAGGGGACTGTGTCCTGGATATGGCGGTGGAGAATGGCGCCCGCTGGAATCTGATGAATGACAGCACGCTGACCACCTTCACCGGCAAGAACGGCGGCATCGTGGACATGACGGTGAACCCGGCCGATGCCGACGATACCTACCAGCTCCTGAAGATGGACAACCTGAAAGGTGAAGGGGATGTGTTCATCATGGACACGGACCTGGACAGCCAGACTG
>CALAZX010000269.1 GCA_937926555.1 uncultured Negativicutes bacterium
CTCCTTTTCTTGCTTTTATCCCCTATCTATAGGATAATCAAAGTAGAAGTGTATTCTGGAAGTACATGAATCATACATTAAATAAAAAACGCCGCAGGCTTTCCTTCTGAGGGAAAGTCCGCGGAGACGGGGTGAGATGATGCGTGGTATGAACGGTGAATCCGGCGATATAAAAAACAGATACCCCTCCCGCCGCAGTGTTGTCTACGGCAGGAAGGGCATGGTGTGCACATCCCAGACGCTGGCCGCCCAGGCCGGGCTGGATGTGCTGAAAGAAGGGGGCAACGCGGTGGATGCGGCTATCTGCACCGCCATCTGCCTCACCGTGCTGGAACCCACCAGCAACGGGCTGGGCAGCGACAGCTTCGCGCTGGTCTGGGCCGGGGGCAAGCTCTACGGCCTCAACGGCAGCGGCCCCGCCCCCGCCCGGCTCACCCCGGAGGTCTTCCGGAAAATGGGCTGCTCGGAGATGCCGGGCAGAGGCTGGGAGACGGTGATGGTCCCCGGCGCGGTGTCCAGCTGGGCTGAGCTCCACAGACGTTTCGGCCGGCTCCCGTTCCGGAGGCTCTTCGACGCCGCCATCGGCTACGCAAGGGACGGTTATCCGGTACAGCCTGTCTGCGCCCATCTCTGGCAGCAGGCGGAGCGGGTGCTGCAGCCCTTCTTCCGCGGCGATGCGGAACACGCCGCAACCGACACCAAAGACGCCGCCTGCACCAACGCACCCGGACAGGACAGCCTGTACCGGCCCCTGTACGACCTGTTCTTCAGGGACGGGGCTCCCAAGGCGGGGGACACCGTCCGTCTGCCGGAGCTGGCGGACACGCTGGAGGAGCTGGCCGAGACCGGCTGCGAGAGTTTCTACCGGGGCGAGCTGGCGGAGAAGATCTGCGCCTATGCGGAGAAGTCCGGCGGCTATCTGTCTAAAGAGGACCTGGCGGCCTACCGGGCCACCTGGGTGGAGCCTGTCTCCGTGCGCTACCGGGGCGTGGATGTCTACGAGATCCCGCCCAACGGCCAGGGGCTGGTGGTGCTCCTGGCGCTGAACATCCTGGAGAACTTTACCATGGAGCGCCAGGATGAGGAGACTATCCACATCCAGCTGGAGGCTATGAAAAAAGCATTCATAGATGGCAAGACCTATATCGCGGACCCCTCCTGCATGAGGGGCCGGACGGAGAAGCTGCTGGATCCGGAATACGGACGCAGACGGGCGGAGGAGATCCGGCGTGAGGCCGTGGTGCCGCCGCCGCTTGAACTGGATTCCGGCGGCACGGTGTATCTGTGCACCGCCGATGAGGAGGGGAACATGGTTTCCTTCATCCAGAGCAATTTCTTCGATTTCGGTTCCGGCGTGGTGGTTCCTGACACGGGCATCTGCCTGAACAACCGGGGGAACAACTTCTCCCTGGACCCGGACCACGCCAACTGCCTGGCGCCGGGCAAGAAACCGTACCACACGATCATCCCGGGCTTCCTCATGAAAGACGGCAAGCCCATAGGCCCTTTCGGAGTCATGGGCGCCTTCATGCAGCCTCCGGGGCCGGTCCAGGGGGTGGCGGACCTGCTGGACTTACATGTGCTAGTTTTTTAGCGAGGAGGCGAGCCCATGGGCCCCTTCGTCGGCATGGGCGCCTTCGTGCCACCCCAGGGACAGGTCCAGGTGGTTGCGGACCTGCTGGACTGGGGACTGGATCCCCAGGAGGCGCTGGACGCTCCCCGCTGGCAGTGGGTGGGCGGTCTGGACATCCAGGTGGAGGAAGGGTTTCCCATGGACGTGGTGGAACAGCTGCGGCAGCGGGGACATAAGGTCACCGTGCTGTCGGACTTCACCACCTTCGGCCGGGGGCAGATGATCCTCCGGCGGAAAGACGGCACGCTCACCGGGGCCACGGAACCCCGGGCGGACGGCGTGGTGGCGGCCTGGTGATAGGCTGTCCGTCAGGCTGCCGCACCGGCATGTGCGGGCTGGTAGAATGCACCGGCATAGACGTCAGACCGTCATCCTGACCTGCAGGGAAAAGGATGGGGCATAGACGAGAAAGGATTTTACAATGAGAATCATAGCTTGTTTCGGAGATTCGCTGATACAGGGCTTCCCCTTTACCAGCGAGAACTCCTGGATTGCGGAAGTGGAGAAGCGGACCGGCATATCCATGATGAATTACGGATACTGCGGGGAATGCTGCGACGAGATCCGGTACCGGGTGACATCACGGATGATTCCCGACGGGTGTGAGCACATCCTGTTCCTGGGCGGCATGAACGATCTTCTCCGGAAGCGTCCGGTGGCCTACATCCTGAAGGACATGGACGACGCCCTTCAGTGGAGTCTGGAACAGGAATTCCATTTCTGTCTTGTGCTGCCCTGGTTCTGCGAGCACCGGGAGCTGAACCTGAAGATCAAGCAGCTGAGGAACGAGATGACAAGGCGTTTTGAGGGGAAATGCCTGCTGCTGGACTTCCAGAAAGTCTATCCCGCCGGGGTGCAGATGCACGCCTGGTTCTTCTGGGACGGGGTCCATCCCCAGTCCTGCGCCTACCAGAAGATGGGGGAGTACGCCGCCCCGATTCTGGAGAAATGGCTGAAGGACACAGCGCCGGCGGCCAGCTGAAAGGGCTGGTCCGGACTGTGGAACCGGCAATCACTCCTCACGCGTATAAAGAGAATTGACAAGACGCCTCCGTGCCAGGAGCTGCCTCTCGTGCAGCTGCTGCCGGAGGATTTTTTTCGCCCGTATGTAGGAGAGCGGGTAGAGTGGGGAGGGCGGCAGCGGGACCGCAGGATCGGGCAGGACCTCCGCGCAGGGTCCGTCTGTGCGGCATCTGTCCTGGTGGCATTCTTCTACCGGGCGGATCCGGTGCCGGCTGTGCGGTCCGGAAGCGCTATAATTGCAAACGGGATCTTCCATGATGAGGCTGTTGGAAAGGTTCGACAGGAAAAATCGGGTCATAAAACTCCTTGTTCACTTCTCGTCTGATCCGGTTTCCGGACTTGGCCGGCTGTTGTCTTTTACAGGATAGTCCAAATGGCGGCAGCGGGGAAGACAGTCTGTCCGAAAGGAATAAATTCCTGTCTTAACAGCATATATTATCAGAAAATTTTGCGTACAGGGACGGGGATTTGGTATAATAAAATGGTATGAGAATGTCAAGCAACGGCATCAGCCAACGAAGATCTGTCCGGAAAGCGGCGGGAACGGAAGGTCCCGCAATCGGAGGAATGCCATGCGTCGTATTGCTGTCTGCAATGAGTCTGAAAGAATGCCCAACGAGATTGTCCGATTTATCGACTGTATGCGGGGGGAAGGAATCCGTCTCACCGTGGTGAAGTTCCGTCAGCCGCTGGAACTGCTGAGAAGTGTGCTGGCCAGCGAGACCTATGACCTGGCCATGGTGGAGATGTTCTCCGGCGGAATCCAGCAGGCCCGTGCCGATTCCGTCATGGAACAGCTGAAGAAACTGCTGCCGGTGATGGGGTTCTCCCGGCCGCGCTATGTGAGGGAGGATACCGGCGAGCCCGGCCGGAATTTCCTCTACCTGCTGCCGGACGAGGAGGCCTGCTGCCGCTATTTCCGGGAGCTCCTGAAGCCTGTGGAGCGGGGGAGCGAGTATTTCTCCTTCAGCTCCGGGAAAGGCCGTCACCGGCTGCGGAAACGGGAGATCCGCTACGTCTCCCGGCTGGCCCGGAAGGTGTCCGTCCGGTACGGGGAGGAGGATCTGCCTTATCCGGGATCCCTGCAGGCGGCGGAGGAGGAGCTGGCTGACAGCTGCTTCTTCCGGCTGCACAAAAGCTTCCTGGTGAACTTGCGCCATGTGCGGGACATCCGTTCCGGCCATGTGGAGCTCCATGACGGGGAGAAGCTGCCCCTGGCCCGGGGGCGCAGATCGGAGATACATTCCCGGATCCGGGAGCTGGAGGCGGAGTACAGGCTCTGATTCCGGAGGGGAATCCCTTGTGACTCCCTATCCCGGGAAAAAGTGAAAAGTTGGCGAACAACAGGAGATATCCGGTTCAGGGAAGGAAAAATCCCTCACCGGGTATTTTTTAATCTTCCGATTATATGGTATACTAAGGATAAGATTAATTTGGACAAGTGTTGGCAGAATCCACCTGATGGACGCCAATTGTCCGGGAGAGAATGAAGGAGTTTTACTATGTTTATCGATAAAGCCAGAATCTATGTGGAAGCCGGCAAGGGCGGCGACGGCATGAGCAGTTTCCGCCGCGAGAAATTCGTGGAGCGTGGCGGCCCCAACGGCGGCAACGGCGGCCGTGGCGGCAGCGTCATCATCCGTGCCGACGAGAACCTGAACACCCTGATCGACTTCCGTTACAAACGGAAATTTGTTGCCCCCAAGGGAGCACCCGGCGGCAACTCCAACTGCACCGGCGCCCGGGGCGAGGACGTGATCGTGCTGGTCCCCATGGGAACCGTGGTGCGTGACGACGAGACCGATTTCGTGCTGGCCGACCTGACGGAGAACGGCCAGGAGTTCGTTGCCGCAAGAGGCGGCCGCGGCGGCAAGGGCAACGCCTGCTACGCCACCGCCACCAACCGTGCACCGACTTTCGCCGAGAAGGGCGAGCCGGGCACCCAGGGCTGGCTGCGGCTGGAACTGAAGCTGCTGGCGGATGTGGGTCTGGTGGGTTACCCCAGCGTGGGCAAATCCAGCATCATCTCCCGCGTCAGTGCGGCGAAACCCGAGATCGCGGCCTACCATTTCACCACCCTGACCCCTGTGCTGGGCGTGGTGCGGCTGACCGATGAGCAGAGCTTCGTGCTGGCTGACATCCCCGGCCTGATCGAGGGCGCCTCCGAGGGCGTAGGCCTGGGCCATTCCTTCCTGCGCCATATCGAGCGCACCAAGGTCATCCTCCACGTGGTGGACGTGTCCGGCTGCCAGGGCCGCGACCCCATTGAGGACTTCGAGACCATCAACAAGGAGCTGGCGGCTTACAGCAGCAAGCTGGCAAGACGGCAGCAGTTGGTGGTGGCCAACAAGATGGACCTGCCCGACAGCGCGGAGAACTTCGAGCTGCTGAAAGAGCATGTGGCCAAGCAGGGGCTGGAGATCATGGCGGTCTCCGCTGTCACCGGCGAAGGTCTGAAAGAACTGATGTGGAAGGCCTATGAGATGGCCAAGAACTACGTGCCCGAGGAGGACGACCTGCTTCCCACCGAGCTGCCCGAGGAGGATCCGGACCATTTCGAGATCATCCGTGGCGCCGAGGACGCAGACTTCGAGGTGAAGGGCAAGAACATCGAGCGCCTGGTAGCTATGACCAACTTCGACAACGACGAGGCGTTGTACCGCTTCCAGCTGATCTGGAAACGGCTGAAGATCGAGGAGGCCCTGCTGGAGGCAGGCATCCAGGAAGGACAGACTGTCCGTATCCGGGACATGGTCTTCAACTACAAGAAGAGCAAGTGGGAATAATCCCGCTATATGAAGTGAATGCGGGAGCAATCCCGCGGAAGAGAGCAACACCGGCATGAAGAACGAGCCGGCTGCGTTTGTCATAACAGGCGCAGCCGGCTTTTACCAAATCATACATACGGAGTGAGACGCATGATCAGAAACAGGGAAGATTTGCGCGACGCGAAGCGGATCGTGGTGAAGGTGGGCACCAGCACGGTGACCTACCCCAACTGCAGCCGCAATTTCGCTCGTATCGACCATCTGGCCAGGGAACTGGCGGATTTACACAACCGGGGCAAGGAGATCATCCTGGTGAGCAGCGCGGCGGTGGCCGTGGGTGTGGAACGGCTGGGACTGAAAGAGAGACCCCGCACCATTCCCGGCAAGCAGGCCGCGGCGGCTGTGGGGCAGGGCATCCTCATGAACACTTATGAGAAGATGTTCGCCGAGTACGGCCAGATTGTGGCCCAGGTGCTGCTGACCCGGACGGAGATGCTGGACCGGCACCGGTACACCAACTCCCGGAACACCTTCATGGAACTGCTGCGGCAGGGCGTCATCCCTATCGTCAACGAGAACGACGTGGTGGCGCTGGACGACCTGAAGATCGGCGACAACGACAATATGTCCGCCCTGGTGGCGGGCATTGTGGACGCGGACCTGGTGATCATCCTGTCCGACGTGGACGGGCTGTACACCGCCAATCCCTCCACCCATCCCGACGCCAGGCTGGTCAGCGAGGTGCCGGAGATCACACCGGAGATCGAGGCCAGCGCCGGTGACGCCGGCAGCGGTTTCGCCACCGGCGGCATGATGACGAAGATCCAGGCGGCCAAGGCGGCCACCAGCTCCGGCATCAGTCTGGTGATCGCGTCGGGCACAGAGCCCAACGGCATCACCCGGATCCTGGAGGGGGAGCGGCTGGGAACGCTGTTCATCTCCCGGGAGAACCGGCTGCAGTTCCGCAAGCGCTGGCTGGCTTTCGGCGCCCGCATCGAGGGCTCCCTTGTGGTGGATGACGGCTGCGCCCGCGCCATCCGCCAGGAAGGCGGCTGCAGCGTGCTTCCCGCCGGTATCGTCAAGGTGGAGGGGGATTTCTCCGCCGGCCACACCGTCCGCGTGGTGGACAGCAGGGGCAACGAGCTGGCACGGGGACTGACCCATTACGCCGCCGAGGAGCTGGAACTGATCAAAGGCCACAACAGCGGCGAGATCGAGGACATCCTGGGCAGCAAGACATTCGACGAAGTGATCCACCGGGACGACCTGGTGATTCTGTAAGAGACGGAAAAGAGGACAGACTATGAGCATACGGGAACAGGCGGAGCAGGCCGCAGCGGCAGCGAGAAAGCTGGGGTCTGTCTCCACGGAAGTGAAGAACAGGGCGCTGATGGCCATGGCTGAGGCGCTGGAGAGCGGCCGGGAGCGCATCCTGGCGGCCAACAGCCGTGACATGGAGCAGGCGCGCCAGAAAGGCATCAAGCAGAGCATGCTGGACCGGCTGCTGCTGACGGAGGACCGTCTCAGCGGCATGGCGGAGGGACTCCGCCAGGTGGCGGGGCTGAAAGACCCTGTGGGCGAGATCCTGGGGGGCAGCACCCTGCCCAACGGGCTCACCGTCACCAAGATCCGGGTGCCCCTGGGTGTGCTGGGCATCATCTACGAGGCACGGCCCAACGTGACGGCGGACGCCATCGGCCTCTGCCTGAAATCCGGCAACGCCGTGATCCTGAAGGGCGGCAGCGAGGCCCTGGAATCCAACCGGATGGTGGCGGCCATCCTCCGGGAGGCTGCGGAGAAAGCGGGCATCCCCGAGGGCAGCGTACAGTTCATCGACACCACGGACCGTGACGCTGTCCGGGAGCTGATCACCATGAACGGCCTGGTGGACGTTGTCATCCCCCGGGGCGGCGCGGGCCTGATCCGCATGGTGGTGGAGAATGCCACGGTGCCGGTGATCCAGACCGGCGTGGGCGTATGCCATACCTTCGTGGACGCCGGGGCGGACTACGCCATGGCGGCGGAGATCGTGCTCAACGCCAAGGTGCAGCGCCCGGCGGTATGCAACGCCATGGAGACCCTGCTGGTCCACAAGGACGCGGTGGAGGACTTCCTGCCGGAGATGCTGCGTAAACTGGGCGAGAAGAACGTAATTGTCCGGGGCGACAGCGTGGTGGAACGCGTGGGCAGCGGCCTGGGCGGCGCCGTGACGGTGGAGGCCGCCACGGAGGAGGACTGGGCCACGGAATACGGTGACCTGCGCCTGTCCATGAAAGTGGTGGACAGCCTGGACGAGGCCATCAGCCACATCGCCCGGTTCGGCACCAAGCACAGCGAGTGCATCGTCACCCGGAACTACGCCAACGCCAGGGCATTCCAGCAGCAGGTGGACGCCGCGGTGGTCTATGTGAACGCCTCCACCCGCTTCACCGACGGATTCCAGTTCGGTTTCGGGGCGGAGATCGGCATCAGCACCCAGAAGCTCCACGCCAGAGGCCCCATGGCCCTGCCGGAGCTGACCACCTACAAGTACCTGGTGAACGGGGACGGCCAGATCCGTTCCTGAGGATAGAGGGGGCGCCTTTCCCGGACAGGGAGAGCGTCCCCGGAGAGAAAGAGCTGTCCCGGACAGATCCCGGGCCGGAGGTGACCGGTCCGCCGTCCGGGGGAAGAGGGCCGGGACGCCGGTCCCCACGGGAGAAGAAGAGGAGTTTGCAGCAGGATGATACCGATAGAACTGGAAAAACAGAAAAACATACGGGACCTGGGTGGCACAGTCACCCGGGACGGCCGTACCATCAGACCCCGCCGCTTCATCCGCAGCGGCCGTCTCAGTGGGCTGACCTTCCAGGACGCGTCGGTGCTTCTGGGTCAGTGGCAGGTCCGGACCATTGTGGATCTCCGCTGCGACAAGGAGTGCCGGGAGCGGCCGGATCCTTACTGGCCCATCGTGGAATACTTCCATATCCCCATCCTCAGCGAGGAGAAGCTGGGACTGGAGTCGGTGAAGAACGAGGAGGGCAGGGAGCTGACCCTGTTCGAGAAACTGCTGGCGGTGAGCAGCAATCCGGGATTCCAGGCCAAGCTCTACATGGAGGACCTGTACCGGAAGTTCGTCAGCTCCGTCCAGGGGAAGGCGGCGATCCGCCGTTTCTTCGACCTGACCATGGAGAGCTCGGACAGAGGGTCCATCCTCTTCCACTGCAATGGCGGCAAGGACAGGACCGGCATCATCACGGTGCTGCTCCTGGCGGCGCTGGACGTCCCCTGGCCGGTGATCGAGGCGGACTACAGCCTGACCAACCGGAACGTGGAGGCGGCCTACCGGAAACGGGTGACCATGCTGCCCCCCGGCTATCAGAACGCGGAGGCGCGGAATGTGCTGAAGATGCTCTACCTGGCGGACCGGGACTACCTGTCCGCGGCGGTGGACGAGATGAAGCTCATCGGCGACACCCCCCTGGGCTACCTGCAGAAAGCCATCGGACTGGATGACCGCTGGCTGGAGTCCTTCCGGGCCCGGTACCTGAGATAGGGCGGGGCGCTTCATTCCCCGTCTCGCGGTGTCCGGCGCAGGCACGGACAACAACAGAATAGAAATCAGGGCATCCGCCATACCGGCGGGTGCTTTTTTATATCCGTTTTCCGTTGATGGCCTGTGTCCGCCGTCATAGTTCTGCCATAAATTAGCCATAAATTCGTGATAGGATGGCATAAATATAGGAGGATTCTCATCATGATGAAATGGATAAAGAGTCATGTGTGGCTGCTCACCGTCCTGGCGGTGTTCCTGGTGGTGGCAGCAGGCGGTTACCGCTATTATCAGAGCAGGCAGGAGGCTCCGGCCCCTGTGAAGACCGCCACGGTGGAATACGGACGCCTCATGCGGACAGTTTCCGCCACCGGCAGCCTGAAGGCGCTGGACAACGTGGATATCAGCTCCAAGATCACCGGCCGTATCGTGAAGGTGCTGGTGACGGAGAACGAGCATGTCCACAAGGGACAGCTGCTCCTGCAGCTGGACGACACGGCGCTGAAAGCCACGGAGCTGCAGCGCAAGGCCACCCTGGACAACTACCGGCTGACCCTGGAACGGAACAGGGAGCTGCTGGACAGGGGTGCGGTGTCCGCCCAGACCTACGACAACGCCCTGATGAACTATGAGGTGGCCAAGGCCGCCTACGAGCAGGCCGTGTCCAACACCAACGACACCAACATCTACTCCCCGGTGGACGGCTATGTCATCGGCAAGCCCACCCCCGTGGGACAGACCATCAGCTCCGGTATCAGCACGCCCCAGGTGATTATGTCCATCGCCAACCTGGACAAGATGGAGATCGAGACCCTGGTGGACGAGTCCGATATCGGCCAGGTCCGTGTGGGCCAGCAGGTGGAGTTCAACGTGGACGCCTATCCGGACAAAGTGTTCACCGGCAAGGTGCGTCTCATCTCCCGCAGCGCCCACACCACCAACAACGTGGTGTACTACAAGGTCTATGTGGACGTGGACAACGCGGAGAACAAGCTGTTCCCCAACATGACCGCCCGGGCCAGCATCATCCTGGAGGAGCAGAAGGACACCCTGATGGTGCCCGGCAACTGCATCTACAAGGACGGAAAGCGCCGGTATGTGATCGAGTACAACGAAGCCACCGGCACCGAGGAGGAAGTGGATGTGACACTGGGCCTCTCCGGCGACGACAAGGTGGCTGTGAAGAGCAGCGGCAAGCTGCGCCAGGGGGACAAAGTGGTGGTGAAGGGCCTGAAGGGCGGATCCGCCCGGAAAAGCGGCTCCGTGAGACCGCCCCATCCCATCTGATGAAATGAGCGCGCGGCGCCGGCAGTGACCCCGGCGCTACCTGTATTATCGGAAAAGACCGCATGGCTGGGAACAGCCGGCGCGGCAGAAACGGCAGAAACAGACAGAAACGGCAGCGACAGGAAGAAAGGACAGGAAAGGTGCAGCATGGCTGATGTGATCAGGCTGGAAGACATTGTGAAAACGTACATCATGGGCGATACGGTGCTCCATGCCCTGGACCATGTGACCCTCTCCGTGGAGGAGGGGGATTTCCTGGCCATCATGGGACCTTCCGGCAGCGGCAAGTCCACCATGATGAACATCCTGGGCTGTCTGGACCGCCCCACTTCGGGGAAGTACTATCTGGACGGCATCGAGGTGGCCTCCCTGTCCGACGACAAGCTGGCGGGGATCCGGAACACCAAGATCGGCTTCGTGTTCCAGAACTTCAACCTGCTGCCCAAGATGACGGCCCTGGAGAACGTGGCCCTGCCCCTGGTGTACGCCGGGGTGGAGGAGGAGGAACGGCTGGAGCGCGCCCGGAAGGCCCTGGAAGACGTGGGGCTGGGGGAGCGCACCGGACACAAGCCTCCGGAGATGAGCGGCGGCCAGCGGCAGCGTGTGGCTATCGCCCGGGCGCTGATCAACCATCCCGCCATCATCATGGCCGACGAGCCTACGGGCAACCTGGACACCAAGTCCAGCTATGAAATCATGGATATTTTCAAGACACTGAACAGCGAGGGGAAGACCATCGTCATGGTCACCCACGAGCAGGATATCGGCGAGCAGACGAAACGCATCCTGGTGATGCGGGACGGCAGGCTCCAGGGGGAATGACAGGATGTTCACGGAATCGGTAAAAATGGCCTGGGACGGCATGGTGGCCAACAAGCTGCGGACTTTCCTCACGCTGCTGGGCATCATCATCGGCGTGGGCGCCGTCATCGCCATGGTGAGCCTGGGCTTCGGCGTGAAGGAGCAGATCAAGGAGAACATATCCCGGCTGGGAAGCAACCTCCTCATCGTCCAGAGCGGCGGCCGTACGGCCACCGGCGCCAGGATACAGGCCGGCAGCGGCGCGCGGCTGACCTATGATGACGCCAAGGCCATCGAGAAGCAGGTGCCCGGCATCCGCCATGTGGCGCCTATCGTGGCCCGTGGCTACCAGCTGGTGGCTGGCAACCAGAACTGGACCAGCAATGTCACCGGCACCACCCCCAACATCCTGGACATCCGGGACTACCGGGTGGACGAGGGCCGGAACATGAGCCAGGGCGACCTGAACACCAAGGACCGTGTCTGTGTCATCGGCAGGACCGTGGCGGACAACCTCTTTCCCGACGGCAACCCGGTGGGGAAGGTGATCCGCATCAACAAGGCCCCATTCAGGGTAATCGGCGTACTGGAGGGGAAAGGCCAGTCGGCCAACGGCTTCGACCAGGACGATGTGGTCTTCGTGCCCCTGACAACGGCGCAGAACCGGATGATGGGCATCAATTTCGTCAACAACATCACCATCCAGGCGGAGAGCGAGAACGTGGTGAACGAGGTCCAGGAGGAGGTGGAGCATGTGCTCCGCGTCCGGCACAGGATCCGTCCCGGCGGGGATGACGATTTCTCCGTGCGGAACCTGGCGGCGCTGATGGACATGATGATGAACACCGCCAACACCATCACCATGCTGCTGGGCTGCATCGCGGCCATCTCCCTGCTGGTGGGCGGCATCGGCATCATGAACATCATGCTGGTGTCCGTGACGGAGCGGACCCGTGAGATCGGCATCCGCAAGGCGCTGGGCGCCACCTACAACAACATCCTGCTCCAGTTCCTCATCGAGGCGGGGGTCATCGGCATCATCGGCGGCCTCCTGGGCGTGGCGCTGGGAGTGACATCCTCCTACGCCATCAGCACCATCCTCAAGTGGAAGACAGTGATCTCCGTGCCCACCATTTTCATATCGGTGGTGTTCTCCGTGGGAATCGGGCTTTTCTTCGGCATCTATCCCGCCAGGAAGGCGGCTTTGCTGGATCCCATCGACGCCCTGCGGTACGAATAAGTATTTTCTTGACGGAGGGATTTCCTCTGTGATAGGATAAGGAACATGCAGAATAACAGACCGGACAACAAGACCAATTTAAAACTCTTTTTTGAGGCCTTCTTGGAATTTCTGAGAAGGCCTAAAACCATTTTTGACATCAAGGACAGACTGAAATGGCTGGTGATGATCACGGTGATCATCGCCATTCTCGAATTCGCCATATATACCGCCCTCCATCGTTGAATTTTCCCCTGTTGATTGATATAATGAAGAGAACTATTAAACTGGGGGGAAAGTCATGTATAAACTGGCCATCATGGGCGGAACTTTCGATCCGATTCATATGGGACACCTGCGCATGGCGGAGACTGTGCGGCAGGAGTTTGATTTTTCCCGCCTTGTGCTGCTGCCGGCCTACCGGCCGCCGCACAAACAGCGCCGCTGCGACTTCGCCGATCCGGCTGACCGGCTGGAGATGGTGCGGCTGGCGGTGGAGGACTACCCTTATCTGACGGTGAGCGACCTGGAGTTCCACCGGAGGGGGCTCTCCTACACCTTCGACACGGTGTGCCGGCTGGAATCCCTGTGGCCGGACTGCTCCTTCTACATGGTGATCGGAGCGGACATGGTGGAGCAGCTGCCCACCTGGTACAAGAGCCACGAGCTGCTGCAGCGGATACATTTCCTGGCTGTGGAGCGTCCCGGCTATTCCGCGGAGAAAGGTGTGCGGATGGTGGAGAAGGCTTTCGGCGGATGGGCCGCGGCCAAGATCATCCCCGCCCCCATGCCCGAGATGGACGTGTCCTCCACGGAGATACGGGCCCGGGTGCGCAAGGGGCTCTCCATCCACGGCATGGTGCCGGACGCGGTGGAGGACTATATCATAAAGCACCGGCTGTACCGCGCCTGCGATACGGCTGATTTTGACTGGAAGAGGTGACCTGATGGCAACCATCAAGGAGATGAGAGATATACTGGAGGCGTCCCTGCCGAAGAAACGGTTCGGACACTCCCTGCTGGTCTACGAGACGGCGAAGAAAATGGCGGACCACCACCGGGTGGACAAGGAGAAAGTGGCCATCGGCGCGCTGCTCCACGACTGCGGACGGCAGATTCCCACGGGGCAGCTGCTGGACAAATCCCGGGAGCTGGGTCTGGACATCGATTGGGTGGAGGAGAACCAGCCAATCCTGCTCCATGCCAAGCTGGGCGTATATTACGCCCGGGAGAAGTATGGCGTGACGGACCTGGAGATCCTGGACGCCATCGCGCTGCACACCACCGGTGACGCGGGGATGTCGGACATCGCCAAGATCGTCTACCTGGCGGACCTGCTGGAACCCAGCCGGGATTTCCCCGGCATCGGCGACCTGCGCAAACTGGCGGAGAAAGACCTGGACCGGGCCATGCTGAAGGCCTATACCAATACCATGCGCTATCTGATGGACTACGACCTGCTGATACATCCCCGGGCCGTGGCCGGATACAATGAGATCGCGGCGCGTTACAAGAAGGAGAGCAGGAATAAATGAATTCTGATAACAAAAGACGTGACCTGCGGCGGGACCAACGACCGAAACGGAGAGTCCGCCGCAAGATACGGTGGGGAAGGGTCTTCCTGCTCCTCATCTTCCTGGCGGTGCTTCTGACCACCGCTTTCTGGGGCGCGGTATGGATGTACAACAATGTGATCCATCCGCCGAAGACCCCCACGGTGGCCGCAGATTCCAAGATCGGTACCGATGCCAAGCTGAACAAGCGCATCAATGTGCTGCTGCTGGGTATCGATGACGGCGACAGCGAGGCCCAGGAGTCCGAGCCCAAACGCTCCGACGCCATGATTGTGGCCAGCTTCGACCCGGAGAACAACAAAGTGTCCCTGATCTCACTGCCCCGTGACACCATGGTGCGGCTGCCCGGACACAAGGGCTACGAGAAGATCAACGCGGCTTACGCCAACGGCGGTGTGGCCATGGCCAAGCAGACCGTGGCGAACCTGCTGCGCATCCCCATCCACTATTACGCCAAGCTGGACTGGAAAGGCTTCATCGAAGTGGTGGACCTGCTGGGCGGCGTGGACCTGTATGTGGACAAGGACATGTACTACGAGGATCCCTATGCGGACCTGACCATTGATATCAAGCACGGCTACCAGCACCTGGACGGCCACAAGAGCGGTCAGTATGTCCGCTTCCGCAAGGACGAGCTGGGTGATATCGGCCGCGTGCAGCGGCAGCTGAAGTTCATGAAGGCCCTGGGGCTGCAGTTCTTCTCCCTGGAGAACATCACCAAGATCCCCCAGATCCTGGCCACCATCAACCATCACGTGGAGACGGATATGACCACCGTGACCCTGCTGAAGGCGGCACGGAGCTTCAACATCCTGTCGGACAACAACATCCATTCCGTCATGCTCTACGGCGATTTCTACGACTCGCCCACCAGCGGCATCAGCTACTGGAAGACCGACCGGAAGGATATCGAGAAGACCCTGGACGAGGCGGAGATCCCCTACATGAGCGCCGAGGAGGACCCGGACGCCGAGGATCCGGTGAGCGGCATGGACGAGCTGCCTCCTTCCACCAACACGGAGGAAGGCAAGCGGGAAGCCATCAAGAAAGAGCTGGAGGCCCGCAAGGCCCGTGAGGCTACCGCGCTGAACAAAGAAGTGGACGAGGACGGCAAGTCTGACAGAGACAGCGGCAAAAAAGCCGTGAAGAAGTCCGAGCGGCCCAAGAAGGACCGTGGCGCCGACCTGGGCAATGTGCCCCGTCCGGTGAAGAAACAGTGACCGGAAGAGTCCTGCGTGACGCCGCGCCGGCGTGAACCTGCGGAAAACGGAGAAATCCGGAGAGATTGCGGGTGAAACGGCGTAAAAGAGGAAACAAGGCGTATGACGCCATCAAATAAGAGATACGAGAGAAGTTTGAGAAGGAGGTTGTTCATTTTATGACAATGAATGCCAGAGAACTGGCGCAGAAGGCTGCTTCTGTCGCCGATGCGAAAAAAGCCGAGGATGTCCTGATCCTGAATGTTCAGGGACTGTCCTTCATCACCGATTATTTTGTCATCGCCAGCGCGAAAAACTCCGCCCTGGTGAAGGCTATCGCCGACGAGCTGGAGAACAAGCTGGGAGAGGCCGGGGTGCCCTGCTCCCATAAGGAAGGTTACAGCGACGCCCGCTGGATCCTGATGGATTTCGGCGACGTGGTGGCCCATATCTTCCTGGAATCCGAGCGTGATTTCTATAACCTGGAACAGCTGTGGGCCGATGCACCCAGCGAGACTTTCAAGGGGACTGAAGATGGAGAATGAGACTACTGTAATGAAATACCGTGCCGGCGACGTGGTGACCCTGAAAGCCGTCCGCGTGACGGATATGGGCGCCTTCCTGGATGCGGGGACCGGCAACACATCCGATGACATCCTGCTGCACAAGCAGCAGCAGACCCGCCCGGTGCGGGAAGGGGACGAGGTGGAGGTATACCTGTACCTGGACCCCCGGAAGCGGCTCACCGCCAGCATGAACCTGCCCAAGATGAAGGAAGGGCAGCTGGGCTACGCCAAAGTCCTCAGTGTCACCAAGGACGGCGGCTTCGTGGACATCGGCGCCGAGCGCGGCGTGTTCCTGCCCTACACCGAGATGCTGGGCCGGGTGAACCCGGGACAGACCGTATGGATCAAACTGTACCGCGACAAGACCGGCCGTCCGGCCGTGACCATGAAGGTGGACAAGGACCTGGCCCGCGCGGCCAAACCCGCCACCGACGTGAAGGTGGGCGACACCATCACCGGTACGGTGTACAATATCACCAAAGAGGGCTTCTTCATCTTCACGCCGGAGCGCTATATCGCGTTCCTGCACCGAAGCGAGCTGGACAGCCCCAAGCGCTTCATCAGCTTCGGCGAGGCGCTCACCGCCCGCGTGACCTTCGTCCGCGAGGAGGACGGCCATCTGGACGTGTCCCTGCGGAAGCAGAAGGAGCATGCCCTGGTGGATGATTCCGAGAATATCTTCAACATGCTGCAGGAGCGCGGCAAGATGCCTTACTGCGACTCCACCCCGGCACCGATCATCAAGCAGAAGTTCGGCATCTCCAAGGCCGCTTTCAAGCGCGCCCTGGGCCGGCTGATGAAAGAGGGGAAGGTCTACCAGGAGGACGGCTGGACCATCCTGAAGTAAGACGGGCATGCAAAACCGGGCATGACAGAACAGGTATCATGAAACCGGCATCATGAAATAAGCATAATAAAACGGCAGACGCGTAGGCGCCTGCCGTTTTTTGCTGTCTGTAATATGTTCTTGTGCCGTTCCGGATTTACCGTTGTCAGTCTTGCGGTATGAGTCTGCCGCAGTTACAGCTGGATGTTCTCCAGAATCTGCTCGGCCTGGATGATCTCCTCCATGCTCTTGAGGATTTCCTTGTTGTACTTGTTGGGGATGGCCTCCCGCTTCATGATGGAGATGGCCAGCTCCTTGTCCAGGTTGTTCTCCTTCAGCAGCTTCACGTAGCGGCTGACGATGAGGGCCAGCTCCGCGGCGGGCTGGCATTTACGCTCGGCCAGGGTTGCCCGGAGGCCGTCCCGCTCCTCGGGAGCGGAGGTGAGGAACTGGAGCACCGGCTCCAGCCAGTAGCACATGGTCAGGTCGTGGAGTGCGGTGAAGATGTGGTCCGGGTCCAGGTGGTAGCGGTCCACGATCTCCACGATGGGGACCATCATGGAGGCGATGCGGGCCTGCTCCGAGGAGTGGCGGGACCAGTTCAGGCTCTCCAGCACTTTGTCGCAGTAGATCTGTTCCTGGGTGGGAAGCTCGGTGACCGCGTTGTCCGGCAGGATGAGCATCATCTTCTGGAGGAAGGAGGCCACGTTGCAGCGCTGCTCCATGGTGTCGTAGATCCGCTTGTCCTCGATGAGCTTGTTCATGATGGCGTGGACCTCGTCGTAGTTGATGGGTTTCACCAGGAAGTTGTCTGCCCCCACCTTGTAGCCGTGGATGCGGCTCTCGGTGTCCGCCAGGGCCGTCATCATGACGATGGCGATGTTGCGGGTGGCGGGGTCCTTCTTCAGCTGGCTGCACACCTCGTAGCCGCTGAAACCGGGGAGCATAATGTCCAGCAGGATGATGTCCGGGCGCTGTGTCCGGGCGGAGTCCAGTCCCTCCATGCCCTCCACTGCCAGGAGCACCTCGTGTCCCCAGCTCTCCAGCACGTCTTTGAGCATGCTGTTCAGTTGTTCGTTGTCGTCCACTACCAGGATTTTAGCCATGGATGTTCTCATTCCTCTCTGTACCGTTTTCCGCGGGCTCCAGGGGGAGAGTGAAGAGAATCTCCGTGCCTTTGCCCAGTTCGCTTTTCAAAAAGACGTTGCCGCCCATGAGGTTCACCAGTTTCTTCACGATGGGAAGTCCCAGACCGGTGCCGGCGTATTTTTTCGTCAGGGGGTTGTCCGCCTGCTCGAACTCGTTGAAGACCCGGGCCTGGTTCTCCGGCGAGATGCCGATGCCCCGGTCTTTCACGATGATCTCCGCCTGCCCGTCACGCCGGAACACGGAGATGGTCACCGTGCTGTCGGGGTGGGAGAACTTCAGCGCGTTGGAGAGCAGATTGTAGATGATCTGCTTCAGCATCTGCGCGTCGGCGGTGATGATGAAATCGGCCGGGTCGTACTCCGTCTCGATGGCTATGTTGTCGTCCGGACGGAAACTGTGCATTTCCCGGACGGTGCTCTCGATGCTGTCCCGGATGGAGAAGGTGGAGTAGTTGACCAGCTTGCGCCCGGAGTTGAGCCGGGACAGGTCCAGCAGGTCGTTGATCAGCGCCAGCAGGTGGTTGCCGCATTCGTAGGCGTTGTTCACGTACTTGTACTGCTTCTCGTTCAGGGTGCCGCAGTAATTCCCCTTGAGGAAATCACAGGCGTTGATGATGACACATAGCGGCGTCCGCAGCTCGTGGGTGATGTTGGAGAGGAAACGGGACTTGGTGTCGTCCAGCTGCTTCATCTCCTCGATGGCCGCCCGGAGGTCCTTGGTGCGGTGCTGCACCAGCTGCTCCAGCTGCTCCTGGTTGTGACGGAGCTGCGCCGCCATCAGCTGCGCCAGGGGCGCGAAGACCAGGAAGCAGAGACCACCGATCATCAGGGTCAGCTTCCGGTTGTCCTCGATGATGTTGGAGAAATGCTCCTCCGGCAGACCGTAGCTGATGTAGCCCACCACATGGTCGTCGTAGTTCTTGATGGGCTGGTCGATGAACAGGTAAGTCTTCCCCTGGAGCTCCAGATGGCCGTAATAGCTGCCGTCGGGCTGGGGTCTGGCGTCCATGATGTGCTCCGCCCGTGTCCCCACCATCCAGCTCCGGTCCTCGCCCTGGGTGGACTGGGTGGAGACGCGGATGCCGTTCACCGTCAGCACCAGGAAACCGTCGGTGCTGCGGGAGCGCACGTAGTTGGGGAAGTAGTAGTCGCTGTTGCAGATGCCGATGAGGACGATGCTGCCCAGGACACGGCCCTGGTGATGATTGTCGAAGATGGGCACCAGGGTGATCTCGCAGAGAGCCTGCTGGAGGAAAGCGTGGCTGTTCTCGCCCAGCTTGTTCTTCAGCGCCACGGAGAACTCCTTGTACTCCTTGCTGTCCGGTGCGAACAGGTCGCTGAGGGGGATGGTCTCCGTGGAGGTGATGGGGCTGTTCATGAGGATGGCGTCCCGGTTCAGGACCACCAG
>CALAZX010000270.1 GCA_937926555.1 uncultured Negativicutes bacterium
CGCCGGGGATGGGGCACGCTGCTCTTGCGCACGGCGAAGTTGTTGTCCGCCGCATGGTCGTAGGGAGCTTCCCGGACCACGGCCCGGTCCGTCACGCTGCCGAAGAGCTCCTCCCCCTTCTCCGTGTTCACCAGCACCAGGGTGACGCCCTTGTCGTCGCCCCAGTCGGGGTAGAGGCTCTCGATGCCCCAGTAGTCCGCCACGGTGATGTCCGCACGGCTGTGCCGGTCGTTGTAGCGGCAGGGCATGCAGGAGGGGCGGGTGGTCATGTTCCGCAGGAAAGCCAGCATATAGGGGCTCTCCCGTTTCAGCTCACGCCACTCCCCCTTGGCGCTCTCAAACACCAGGGAGCAGGTCTTCCAGCCGGTCTTCTTGTCCCGGAAGCTCATCCGCTCCACCGGGGCGCCCAGCTTCTCCCCCACCGCCGCCAGGTACGCCTCGTGGACAGCGGGGCTGGGGACGCCGTGACAGACCAGGTCCACGGTGTAGAGCCGGGGCCAGTCCTTCCCCAGGAACTGTTTCAGCCCGGCAATCTGGCAGGGCGTGCCGCTGAACAGCACAGTCTCCCCCGCCTTCAGCAGCCTCTCCGCCTCTTTGAAGCAGGTGCCCATGGCGCTCTGGGCGTACTTGGAGCCACGGAGCCGCACCAGGTCCTCCACCGTATCCACCGCCTCGTGGCGGATCCGCAGGTCATCGCCGAAACCGCCGCCGAAGACCGTGCCGCCGTCCCGGATGATCTTCTCCGCCAGGAGGGAGAACATGCCGCCGGAGGAGCTGGTCATCCGCACGTCATCCTCCCTGTTGTAGCAGGCGTGGACGGACCGCTCAGGATGCCGTTCCGGTGCATGGATCACCGGGCAGACCCGTTCGCAGAGGCCGCAGTTGATGCAGGCCGCCTCATCCACCAGGGGATAGAGGAATCCCTCCCCGTCGGGCACCATGGTGATGCATTCTTTGGGGCAGCGCTGGGCGCAGGCGGCGCACCCCACACAGTCGTGTCTATCCTCGATATGTATCATGGAAATTCCTCCTCCTTATGGATTGATTTCAGTTTGTTATTTATAGTATACTACCTTGTCATCAGAATCACCAAAATACTTTGACAGAAGGCAAGGAACCTATCATGCTGACTTTACAGCTGCTCCTCTCCGCCTTCCTCTTCTGATCCATCGCCATGGCCCTCCTGGGTCTCTCGAAGGAAAGAGAGGAAAAGAGGGAGAGAGCCGCATCCACAAACCCCGTCCACCGCTTCGCCGTGACCATCTGCGCCCACGACGAGGAGAAGGTGATCGGGCATCTGCTGGAATGCCTGGAGAACCAGGACTATCCGGCGGACATGTATCATATCTTCGTGCTGGCGGACCACTGCACCGACAGCACCGTGGCGCAGGCTTCCGCCCATCCCGGCGTCACCGTCTGGGAACGGACCGACGGCAGCCGCACCGGCAAGGGCGCCGTGCTGAACTGGGGGCTGAACCGGATTCTCCGGGACACCTCCTTCGACTGCGTCCTCTTCTTCGACGCGGACAACCAGATCGGGCCGGACTTCCTCCGGCACATGGACGGCGCCTTCAAGGAGGGGGCCAGCGTGGTCACCGGGAACCGGCTGTCCCAGAACCCCTACGACTCCCTGGTGAGCCAGTGGTACACCCTCTACTGGGCCATCCTGGACAGCCTCTACAACAGGCCCCGCAACAACCTGGGCCTCTCCTCCATGCTCTCGGGCACCGGCTTCGCCTTCCGGGCGGACCTGCTCCGGGAGAAGGGCTGGAACACCTGCAGCCTCTCCGAGGATATCGAGTTCAGCGTCCAGCAGACTTTGGAAGGCCACCGGGTACGGTATCTGGACGAAGGCATCTTCTACGACGAGCAGCCCACCCGGCTCCCCGTCATGTGGACCCAGCTGAGCCGCTGGTGCACCGGTGCCTACCAGATCGCCTTCCACTATTTCATCCCCTGGTGCCGGGCCTACGCCTCCCGACCCTCCTGGAGGCTCTGGGACATGCTCATGGGTGTGGGACTCACCGTGGCCTTCGGCCTGGCCACCCTGAACTACTTCGTCCTGGCCGGCTACCTGATCTGGCGGGGCCACCTGATGCTGCTCCTGGTCCCCTCCCTCATCGGCTACCTGGCCACCATCCTCACCGGCTTCGCCGCAGCCAAAATGGACGGCTGGCCCGCGCGGAAACTGTTCTGGGGCATCATCACCATGCCCCTGTTCTACTCCCTCTTCTCCTTCATCTCCGTCCGGGCCCTGCTCTTCCCCCAGAAGAAATGGGTGCGGATCGAGCACAAGAGCAGCAAGATGCATTTCTGAGAAAAAACGAACCTCCGGTCAACGGGATAGCCCGCTGCCGGAGGTTTTTTCATACCTGTTTTTCGTTTTCTGTTCCGGATTCTACAGATTGACCCGGTAATCTTCCGGGGACTCGGCAGCCTGGTGGAACATGCCCA
>CALAZX010000271.1 GCA_937926555.1 uncultured Negativicutes bacterium
CCGTGGAGGTGATGGGGCTGTTCATGAGGATGGCGTCCCGGTTCAGGACCACCAGCCGCTCCGGCGTCCGCGACAGGGCGCTGGCGTCGGATTTGGCGATAATCCGGTTGCCCGAATCCAGCATCACCGCATAGTCAATCTTGTTGAAGTTTTTCCGGAGCAGTGTCAGCTTCTGCACCAGCAGGTCGCTGTTATGGCTGAGGATGGCGTCCTGGGTGCTCTGGACCTCCGCCATGCAGAGGGCCACCCGGCGGATATCCTCCTGCCGCTGCTGCATCTCGCTGAGGGCCACCGCCAGGGTGGACTGGAGATACCGCTCCTGCTTCCGGTTCAGCTCCCCTTCCAGATACTGGGTGGAGAAGAAGGTCATCAGGATGACGGGCATCAGGATGAAGAAGACGACCATGCCCAGGAGACGGGCGTGGAGGTCTATTTTCCCCACTGAGAGGAAACGGGAGATCTGTCTCAGTATTCTCATTGCTTATCCTACCTTCTCAGACTGCCGCTCCCACAGCGGGTCCGGAACATCAGGCCCGGGACGGGGCAGCCTGTATCGTGCCTTGGAGTCCCGGGTGCTGTCCCGGTGCTCCGTGACGGGTGAAGAAAGGCGGTGGACGGTCAGTCCGTCTCCTCCTTCGCCTCGTCCGCCTTGTTGTAATAATGGACGATGATCTGCATCCTGTCATGCAGGTTCAGTTTCGCCAGGATGTTGCTGATATGGGTTTTCACCGTAGTCTCGCTGATAAACAGCTGGGTGGCGATATCCCTGTTGCTGAGGCCTTTGCACAGGAGCTGGACAATTTCGTGCTCCCGCTTGCTGATACGGTCGTCCCGGAGCCGGGCGGGCTTCTGGGGCGCCTGGGCCGCGGCTTTCACCGGGGACAGCACGGCGGTGTTGATGTTCAGCAGCTTCAGGGCGCTGTCCAGCAGCTGGAGGACGTTCTCCGCTTTCTCCCTCTGGTAGGTGGAGATGTGGAAACGTTCCCTGAGGTTGGCCGCCAGGGGACCGCCCTCATAGGTGAAACCGCCGATGGCCGCACAGGACACCAGCTTCTCGCCGAAGAAGACGGGGATGTACATACAGGTGATTCCGAAAGGGCAGACATGCATGAACGGCTTGCCTTTGAGGATTGTCTCAAGGTCGGCGGCGGCGTTCTCCGTGCAGCGCTCCAGATGGTCTTTCTGGATGGCGTGGCAGAAGAGGGAGGCCTGGGACCAGACCGTCAATGGATGCCCTGCGGTATCGATAAAGATGACACTGACTCCATAGGCCCGGGCAAAGTTGTCCTGGAATGTCTGCAGTTTGTCCTTGCCGATCAGTTGAAGCCATTGTTCAGTGGAACCTGAGGTTTTGTTCATGGGTATCTCAACCTTTCCTTATATTGGTATCCATATGTAGTACTTCTGTATAGAACAGCTATATATAAAGTATAAGCCAAATGGCGCTACAACACAATAGACAAAGGGTTCCCGGAGAACAACAAAATAAGTATTAATACTAAAGTAGCACTACTTAAGTACCGAACGGAGGATAAGACCATGAATCCTACCATATCACTTCAGCTTTACTCCCTTGGTAGGAGAGCGCCGGAAATAACTTGCGATGTTCCTACCTTTAGGCAATGTAATCATCCCGGCTACATGGTACTCTAAAAGTGCAACTGTGAGACCCTATAAAATTTTAAGGAGGTGCGTTTGAATGGGAAACGATATTAAATGTTTAATCCTGTTGGGCGTAATTGCTATTTTCTTCATTACCGAAATTATTCCTCTGGCAGTTACCGCTACCGCCGGCGCTATCGCTTGCGGCTTACTGGGATTCATCCCTGTCAAACAAGTATTCAGTGGTCTGTCTAACTCGACGGTTGTTTTGTTCGCCGGTATGTTCGTTGTAGGTGCAGCAATGTTCTACACGGGCCTGGCTCAGAAAATCGGTGCTACCGTAGTAAAAGCTACCGGTACCGGTGAGAACTCTCTGATGTTCGGTATCATGCTGGTTGGTGCACTGTTATCCTCTGTACTGTCCAACACCGGTACCGCAGCATGTCTGCTGCCTGTAGTTCTGGGTATCTGCTCCGCAGCCAAGATCCCCGCTTCCCGCGAACTGATGCCTCTGGCATTCGCGTGCGGCATCGGCGGTATCATCACGCTGGTAGGTACTCCTCCTAACATCATCGCAGCCGGTGCGCTGGGCGCAGCCGGATACCGTCCTTTCGGATTCTTCGAATTCGCTAAGATCGGTGTTCCTCTGACCATCGCCGCTATGGCTTACATGATGACCATCGGTAAACACCTCATCCCGAAGAGAGAGATCGATGCCGACCAGGAGATCGAACAGGAAATTGAAGCCAACGAGCATTCCGCAAGCAAGATGTGGATCTCCGGCATCATCCTGATTGTTGTAGTTCTGGTTATGGCTCTGGGTCTGAAATCTGTTACTCTGGAAATGGCCGCTATCACCGGTGCGCTGGTATGCGTACTGACCGGCTGCCTGACTGAGAAACAGGCTTACGCTTCCATCGACTGGGTAACCATCTTCCTGTTCGCAGGTATGATGCCTGTATCCAAAGCAATGGACAAGACCGGTGCCGGCAAGCTGATCGCTTCCTGGGCAGTAGGTCTGATGGGTGGCAATCCTTCCCCGATGATCGTGACCATCGTTCTGTTCATCCTGTCCTGCGGTCTGACCCAGTTCATGTCCAACACCGCATCCGCAGCTCTGCTGTGCCCCATCGGCATCGCAATCGCAAAACAGCTGGGAGCTTCTCCTCACGCTGTACTGATGGCTATCGCCGTAGCAGCATCCTGCGCATTCGCTACTCCTGTTGGTACTCCTCCTAACACCCTGGTTCTGGGGCCTGGCGGATACAAATTCATGGACTATGTTAAAGCAGGTCTGGGCCTGGTAATCGTAAGCTTCGTGGTATCTATCATCCTGATCCCGATGTTCTGGCCCTTCTTCCCTGGCAAATAATCATCAGGGACTGACGTGAAAATGTGGATGGCTGCTTTTGCTCACAGGTGGCAGTCATTGTAAATGTCTCAACCGTCCCCGCAGTGATGCGGCGACAGACGAAAACCCCGGCGGGTATGTCGGGGTTTTTGTTTTATCCGGTTGTATTCCAATGAAGGATGTACTAAAATGGAAAGAGACAGAAATGACAGTATTTGTCATTGATCACAGGAGCGGACCGGCTCCGGAAGAATCACAGGAGGAATGTTATGGACCAGAGAATCTTACAGCTCTACACAGTGCTTGCCGACGGGAAATCCATCCGCAAGAGCGAGGTGGCCAAGCGCTTCGGCGTATCGGAGCGGACAATCCAGCGTGACCTCAGCGAACTGCGGCTGTTCCTGGCGGATATGACGCCGGAGACAGGCATCCAGCGTGACCTGGTCTATGACCGGAAGGACAAGTGCTACCGAGTGGAGCCGCCGCTTCATTCCTCTTTCAGCAACAGCGAGGCCTATACCGTGGCCAAGATTCTGCTGGAGAGCCGGGCCCTCAACCGGGAGGAGCTGGACTCCATTCTGGAGAAGCTGGTGGAATGCTGCTATCCGCCCCTGGAGCGGAAAGTGGTGGAAGGCCTGCTGAACAACGAGCGGTTCCTCTATCTGGAGCCGAAACATCAGAAACCCATGACAGACCTGGTATGGCAGCTGGGACGGGCGGTGGACCGCCGGCAGGTGCTGGAGGTGGACTATTACCGCAACTCCGACGGCACGGTGGTGCACCGGGTGCTGCAGCCGGTGGGAATTCTTTTCGACTCCTTCTACTTCTACCTGATCGCCTACTACGACCCGGAGGACGAGGTTTTCAAACGGCGGGGGATGAAGTCCCAGGAGTACCCCAACACGTACCGTATCGACCGGATCGAGAAGGTATGCCGGGCGGGAAGGGGGTTCCGGGCTCCTTACGAGAACCGGTTCCAGGAGGGCGAGTTCCGCAAGCGGGTGCCCTTCATGTTTACCGGCCCTTTGGCCACGGTCAGCTTCTGGTGCCACAAGGCCTCCCTGGAGGCGGTGCTGGACAGACTGCCCACCGCAGTGGAGAACAGAGTGGAGGGGGACTGGACCTACGTCACCGCGGAAGTCCACGGCGAAGGCGTGCTCATGTGGCTGAGAGGCCAGGGGGAGCATGTCCGGGATGTGGAGTTCAAGACGGTGCCCCGCCGCGGCAGATGATGGCGTGAAAGAAAGCGCCGCGGAGACTGGCGGCGGCCCTGGGAAACGCACTATGCGCCCCATGGCAGGCGTATCACATGAAAACTGGATAGACGAAAAAAGACTGGACGGAATCATTCCGTCCAGTCTTCTTGTTTTTTGTCCGTTTTTGAAGAGAGTCCATGCCGTTCCCGATGGGGGGAAGTTATTCGGCGGCTTTGGCGGCCTTGTACTCCGCCAGGATCTCTTTCATGGATTTCTTCTCGCCGGCGGCGGCCATTTTCTTGTCCGCCTCGGCTTTCTTCTCTATGCTGCGGGCTTTCTTCTCGGATCTCACCGCTTTTTTCTTGCTGTCTTTCCGGTCGGCTTTCTTTACGTCCGCTTTCTTCACCGCTTTGTCCGCGGCGCTCTTCTCCACGGTGGCGGCTTCCGAGCCTGCCAGCAGGGTGCGGAGACGGGCGGTCACCTCGCCGGGGTTGCTGACGCCGGAGAGGCTCATGATGGGCTGGTTGCCGACCATCAGCACGTTGGCGCCGCTGGTCCAGACGTTGCCGGGCTCCCTGCCTTTCACATGGAACACGGCGGAGAGATTGCCGGCAATCAGGTATGCCTGCTCCTGTCCGCTCATCTCGGCGTTCTTCACGGGAGTGTAGAACTCTTTGTTGCGGATGTAGACGGTGCCGGTCTTGGGGTTCACCTTGACGGTGTTGTTGCTCCAGGCGGTGATGTCCTTGCTGTACACGTCCCGCCGGCTGATGCTGGTGGGATGGTCGTTGAACAGTTCGGCGAAGAAGCTGCCCCGGCCGCTGTCGTGCTTGTCCAGGATGCGCTGCCATACGGCGGCGCCGCCACCCACGTTGAAGCCGGCGCCTACGGCGTAGTCGAAGGCCAGGGCATCAGCCTGTTTCTCCATGGGCTTCGTCACCAGCTTGGCGGTGCCCACGTTGGCCAGCACCACGGATCCCAGGACGGACACCGTGTTGGGGTTCTGGCTGGAGTAGAGGGCCGCCAGCAGGTTCAGCGGGATGGCCCGTTTCACGCCGGAAGCGGGATGCTTCTTCTGGCCGTGGGCCATCTCATGGGCGATGATGAAGGCCAGCTCGTCCTCGTTGTAGTTCATCTCGGTGAAAGCGCCGATGTTGACGCTGATGTTGTGGCCCAGGGTGCAGAAGGCGTTGAAGGTTTTGTTGTTGTTGACGAAATAGTTGTAGGGTTTCTTCTTGATGGACGGATCGATGGTGGCCACGGAAGCCTGGAGACGGGTCATGATGTCGTCCAGCATGGCGTTGGCCCGGGGGTCGTGGTTGACGCCCTCCTTGGATTTCAGCTCCGCCATGAACTCGTCCCGGCCCTCGTTGTCCAGGTGGTTGATCTGCTTGTTCAGCGCGGCGTACTGGGCTCCCAGCTGCACGGTGGCAAGAAGAGCCGAGCCTGCGTCCCAGGCTTGCACGGTGGCGGGAGCGGCGATGCCGCCTCCCAGGGTCAGGCAGAGCGCTGCCGCGAGAGTGGTCGATTTGTACCAGGATGTCTTTTTCATCGGATTCACCTCATAGAAATTATCTTCCTTACATAAAACAGTCCACGTCATGACCGGAAACGTATTCCCGGACGGCATAAAAGTGATGCCGGAACAATAAAAAACAAAAGAAATAAAAAATATTTTCTTATATTATACCACAGTACCCGGCCATGTGGGGAGAAACCTTGTCCGGAAAGAGAAAGAACGGGGAACACAATATATGGGTGAATGTGGTGAAAGGAGAACCACGAATGGTAGCGGCCTTTCTAAGCTAAAAACAGTCTGAAAATCAGAAAAATACACCTGCTTTAGAAATGTGCATAAAGCCCCGTAGGGACAGGGGTTGACCCATGTCAGAAGTGTGAAAAAAAGCTTGCCATACCAAAGTGATAGGTATATAATTTCTATAAGTTAGAAAGATATGTTTTTGCAAGTGTTTTACTGTTCCACATGGTTATGGAACGCGGATGAGATCCAGGCGACGGGAAATGGTAGAGGAAACAAGGCAACTCGCACCGGTGTTTTCCGAAGCAGTGGATCCTGCGGCGTTTTGTAATAATAAAACGTTTCCTGAAGGAGGAAAACACTATGAAAAAATCTTTAGTACTGGCAATGGCAATGGCTCTGGGCGTAACCGCATCTGCATACGCAGCTAACCCGTTCTCCGATGTACCGGCAGGTCATTGGGCTTATGACAGCGTAGCTAAACTGGCTGCAGCAGGCGTAGTTGACGGCTATCCCGACGGCACCTTCCGTGGCGACCGCCTGATGACCCGTTACGAGATGGCTCAGATCGTTGCCAAAGCAATGGCAAAAGGCGCCAACGTTGACCGTCTGGCTGCTGAGTTCGCTGACGAGCTGGATGCTCTGGGCGTTCGTGTTACCACCCTGGAAAAGAAATCCGACAACGTGAAGATCACCGGCCAGATTCGTTACAGCTATGAAGATGACACCTACAAAGCAAAAGGCGTGGAAGACACCAAAGACTGGAGCCACAAACTGCGTACCCGTCTGACCTTCAAAGGCGACGTGAACAAAGACTGGAATTATGTTGCCCTGCTTGAGAACACCCAGGACTTCAAAAACAACAAAGAAGACAGTGAGATTAAATTCCAGCGTGCTTACATGGACGGCCGTCTGGGCGGCATGCATGTGCTGGCAGGCCGTTTCAACAACACCGTTGCTGAAGGCAACCTGTACGACACCCGTGTTGATGGCGTGAAAGCCACCTACGGCTCTGTAGTGAAAGTTGGCGGCTACTATGTGAAACCGACCAACATGAGCGATGTTCCGCATTTAGCAAAAGCTGACAAAGCCTGGGGTGCAAACCTGTCCACCGATATCGGCAAACTGAACATTGCCGGTGGCTATGACTCCTTCAAAGATGCCGTTGTAGCTGACAAAGACGACCTGAACGTTTGGGAAGCCGGCATGAAATACAACTTCGGCGAAGCTTCTCTGGGCGCTATGT
>CALAZX010000272.1 GCA_937926555.1 uncultured Negativicutes bacterium
GTGGGCCGCTGGCCGCCCGGCTCGTTCTTGGTGTCGCCGATGGTCTTGTTGGTTTCGGTCTTGGCATCACCCACGGATTTGTCCAGCTGACCCTTGTTCACCGCGTCGCTGTCCACCACGCCGGTGCCCACATTGTTGATCACCTTGCCGCCCATATCCACGGTGCTGCTGGTGATGGTGGGGCCGCCGTTGATGGTCATGCCTGCATTGGTATAGGTGGTGCCGCCTGCGAAGGTCATTCCGCCTTCGTTCAGCACGGTATTGCCTGCGGTGAAACTGGTGGAAGTCACGCCGCCGTTGTTGATGATGGTCTGATTCCCCGGCTGGCCCACAGTGATGCTGCTGAGGCCGGACAGGTCCTTCGCCAGTTTCAGGCTCAGGCCGTCCTCGCCGTTCTTCTGCACCACGATGTTGTTTCCATCAGCCGTCGCCACGTTGCCGCCACCGGTGATGTTCAGGGTGGTGCCCAGGGCGCGGGCCACATCCTGGCCGTCGTCCCCGCGGAAGGTCAGGCCGTCGGTCTTCTTGGCGTACTGGTCCGCGTCTTTCAGGGTGGCCGTCACTTTGTAGTTATGGCCCTTGTCCGCCTGGCCCTCATTCAGATCCACAACCTGAACCGTCACGGCACCGTTGTCAGTGGAGTCGCTGCCGGAAACGGTGGTCCGCTTGCCCTCCAGCTCGTTCTTCACATTGGTGATGTTCCGGTTCAGCTCGTTCTTCGTGTCGCCGATAGTCTTGGACAGGTCGTTCTTGGTGTCGTTGATGGTCTTGTTGATTTCGGTCTTGGCGCCCTTCACCGCATCATCCATCTGTTTCTTGTTCACAGCGTCGCCGTCCTGGGTGCCGGCGCCCACATTGTTGATGGTCTTGCCGCCCATGTTCACGGTGCTGCTGGTGATGGTGGGACCATTTTGGATGGTCATGCCTTCATTATTGATGGTGGTGTCACCCGCTGTGAAGCTGTTGGAGGTCACGCCGCCATTGTTGATGACGGTCTGGTTGCCGGGCTCGCCCACCGTGATGGTATTCAGACCGGTGAGATTCTTCGCCAGTTTCACGTTGAGGATGCTACCGTCAGAGATGACGCCGATGTTCCCGTCAGCCAGCTTGCCGCCGTCGGTGATGCCACCTTTGATCTCCAGCTTCTCACCCAGTTTCTTGCTGATCTCAGCGCCGGAATCACCGCCGAATTCCAGACCGCTCACGTTCACGTCGATGGTGTAATCGTGGCCTTTGCCGCTCTGGTTCTCATTCTTGTCTTTCACCG
>CALAZX010000273.1 GCA_937926555.1 uncultured Negativicutes bacterium
TGCTGGGGCTGTCCTTCTCGGGACCTCTGGCCCAGAAAGGCACCTTCAGCGACATCTGCCATTACGCCGGGGTGACCAACGCCCTGGCCCATATCGACGTGCCTTTCGAGAGCACCATCTCCCAGGAGCTGATGCTGAAGATCAATCCGGACATGATCATCACCCCCAGCTGGTACTACTCCCACAAGGGTGACCCCAACGTGTTCCGCCAGGGCATCCTGGACGACCCGCTGTACCGGGATATCAACGCGGTGAAGAACAACAAGGTTGTCATGCTGCACGACAACTATCTGTACAGCACCTCCCAGTACATGGTGGAGGCGGTGCGTGAGCTGGCTGCCGCGGCCTATCCGGAGCTGTTCGGAAAATAAAGCGGCCCGATGTCAGATATCTTTGCTTTGTCAGAATGAAGCATGATATAATAGATGTGTTTCTTGAAGTTTCTTAGTGTTGGAAGTTTGTAACAGACAATAATTAAGGAGGCTTGGGCATGGATTACAAAATGCTGAAGAAAGAGATCAGGGGAAGTATCGCGGTGATCACGCTGGACTACGCGCCGACGCTGAACGCGCTGGACATGAACATGGCGCTGGAGCTGGAGGACGCGCTGAAGTCCGTGGAGAGCGACCGCCAGGTGCGAGTGCTGGTGCTCACCGGCGCGGGACGGGCGTTCTGCGGCGGCGGTGACATCCGTTTCATGCAGGCGCATGCGGCGGAAGAGGATTTCGCGGAGACCTCCATGGGACCGCTGGCCGGAAAACTTTCCGAAATCGTGCTTCGCATCAAGAAGATGTCCAAACCTGTTATCTGCGCTGTGGCCGGCGCGGCTGCCGGCGGCGGCTGCAACCTGGCTTTCGGCTGCGACTTCATCTTCGCGGCTGACAACGCGAAATTCATCCAGGCCTTCGTGGGAATCGGCCTGATCCCCGACACCGGCGGCGGCTTCTTCCTGCCCCGTGCCATCGGCACCCACCGGGCGCTGGACATGTTCATGACCGGCCGTCCCGTCACCGCCGAGGAGGCCCATCAGCTGGGGCTGGTGCGCGAGGTGACCACGAAAGAGGAGCTCCTGGACAAGGCCATGGAACTGGCTGAGCAGCTGGCGGCAGGCCCCGCACTGGCCTACAAGAACATGAAGAAGCTCATGTTCGCCAGCGAGTACCGCGACTTCGCCAACTTCGTGAAGACCGAGGTCATGCTGCAGAACCAGTGCGCCAGAAGCGAGGATTTCCGTGAGGGCATCTCCGCCTTCCTGGAGAAACGCAAACCCGAGTTCAAAGGAAAATAAGCCTTTCCGCCATGGGCGCCGGAACCCCGGGGGGACATAGCCTCCGGCAGCGGGGACGGAGACCCGTCGCAGGGCATGATAAAGAAAAAAGAACGGCATCGCCGTCATGAGATCAAATCATGACAGCGGTGCCGTTTTTCTATGCTTTGAGGCCTTTGTTGATAGGCAGGGATGCGTCCGGAGCGGATGTCAGGCCTGGAGAATAACTCTCAGGTTGTCAAGAGCCAGCCGTTTGATCCGGCGGAAGTTCCGCAGGCTGCACCGCAAGGCCTGCGCGATGGCGGCCGGGGATCTGCCCAGCAGATAGAACTGGCGGATGACGTAGCGTTCGTTCTCTTTCAGACAGTCGATGGCCCGGTGGATGGTCTCTTTCCTCTCTTTCGCCAGCAGATGCCCTTCCGGCTCGTGGTCGGGAGGAATCCGCCCTGCCTCAAGGGGGATGGAGTCAGCGCCGCTGGTGAAATCCCAGAGGGTCTCCTTGGCGTATTTGCCGTGGCTGCGGCGGAGCTGGTCCACCATCCCGCATTCCAGCCGCCGTTTCAGGAGACCGGGAAGGCGTCTGTCGTCGATCTTGCCCGGATAGTGAAGGACAAAATCGATGAAGGCCAGGGCGGCGGTGCTTTTGGCATCCTCCCGTCCCAGCAGGTCGTAGAAGACTTTCTTCCGTGAAATATAGTCAATCAGGGGTTCGAATTGCCGGCACAGGGTCAGCAGGGCCTGTGTATCGCCCTCCTGCGCCAGCTTTACAAGGGTGCTCCAGGATAAAGCCTGAGAGTGGAGCTGAGTGTTAACGCTCAGATTCATAAAAACCTCCGTTCATAACAGATCCGGTTTTCCGTAAGCATATCCCTGTTTATCTCTTGTATCATATAGAGAATTTTCAGATAAATCAAGGACTTTTTTCATCCCCTGCAGGACAGGGAGGTGGAAAAATGGACGGAATCCCCATGGATAAAGGTTTCCGGAGGGGAAAGAAAAAATAAAAGGAAAAAATGGGATATTTCTGTGCCGCTTTTCCGGCCTTCTGCGAAGTATAAGGTGAAAGGACGGTGCACATGATGACAACCATACCGGACAAGGCGGGGGTGTCCCGGCTGATCTCCCTGGCGGAGAAGGCCCGGGGAAAGATCAAGGCGATCTACCTCCACTGGACAGCAGGGCATTACGGACAGTTTTTCGACGATTACCATATCTGTATCGACAGGGACGGCAGCGTGCGGCTCACGGGGGACGACTTCCTGGAACGGAAGTCCCACACCTGGGGCCGCAACGGGAAGAGCATCGGCATCGCACTCTGCTGCGGCTACGGCGCGGTGCTTCCCGCAACGGCGGTGGAGCCCGGGCGCAGGGGGGAGCCGCTGCCTGACGGGGCCATCCCCTTCGGGCCGGAACCTCCCACCTGGATGCAGATCGAGCGGCTGGCGGTGGTGACGGCGCTGCTCTGCCACCATCTCTTCCTGCCGGTGTCCGCCCTGACCGTGATGACCCACGGGGAGGCGGCGCTCCTGGACGGCTACGGGCCGGGGGACGGCGACCCGGACCTGCGGTGGGACCTGTGGTATCTGCCGGACCGGCCGGCGCGGCTGGGACTCCATCCCGGCGGCGAGGTGGTGCGGGGGAAGGCCCGGTGGTATCTGGATGCCTATCAGCGGAACGGATCCTGGTGACGGGACGTTCCTTGTATATAAGGTAGGGGGAAGGAGGGGAGAACATGGAGAACAGCAAAAAGGTGAACAAACGCAGCATCAACCTGGTTTTCGAGACCGGGGTGGAGAAGAACGGCAAGCCGGTCATGAAGATCTTCTCTTTCAACGGCGTGAAGAAAGACGCGTCCGCGGAGAACATGGTCAAGGCCGGCAAGGCCCTGGCAGGACTGCACACGCTGAAACTGAACAATGTGGGAATGTCCGAGCAGGTTACCCTGTCCGAGGAGTAAGAGGAGATTTCCGCTGAGGCGGAGAGGAGAAGGAGGAGCACATGGATACTGTAAGACAGCTGGAACTGGTTTTCAAAACCGCGGACGGTAAGAAACGCACCCTGCGGGTGGCCTGTCCGCCTGACGAGATTGACAAGGACGCCGTGAAAGACGCCATGGACGCCGTGGTGGATGCCGGGGTCTTCGCCGTCGGCGACGACGGTGAGCTGACGGAAGCGGTGGAAGCGCGCGTACGCACCACGCAGACCGAAGTGGTGGCATAAGTCCATGGACGTGGCGGTTTTCGACTACATCCGTGACTTGGGCTTCCCCGTGATCCTGAGCTGGTACCTTCTGGTGCGGATAGAAGGGAAACTGGCGGGACTGACGGAAGTCATCAGGGATCTGTCCTGCAATGTATCCGCATTGCAGGCATGACGGGAAAGACCGTGGCGGCGTGAGAGCGCCGTCTGTCGCAGACACCCGGGGGCAATGGCCTCCGGGTGTTTTTTTGCGTGGAGAGAAGAGCGGAGCGGCAAGCTGCGGAAGGTCCGGCATGGCGGGGGAAGGGAAAAGCCGGGAAGAGGCGCTGCCGGTAAAAGAAGATAAAATATAGGAAAAAGATAGGGATTCTTGAATTTATCCTGTACCTTTGATATACTGGAAGTCTGGAAAGTTTCCGTATACCAACTTGCGGCAGGGGAATCGGCTCCTGCGGCAAGGGGATGATACGTTGTGGCAGCGTGCCGGCATGGAGCGGCATAAGCTGACCGCAGGGCATCACCGGACCATACGATGATTGCGATACAATGATCACAACAGGATGATCATGTTATGACGATTTTGATGATGATTACGATATGATGAGAAAGATTGCGAGGGATCTGTTTGAACCGTTTTCTGTATTTTGTGGCGGGAGCCCATCTGTGCTGTGATATCAACATGGGCGCATTGCCCGCCTTACTGCCTTTTTTCGTGACTGAGTACGGGATGGACTACACGTCGGTGGCGGGGCTGATGTTCGCCGCCTCCTTCTTCGCCTCCATCCTGCAGCCGTATTTCGGCTATATGGCGGACAAGGCGTCACGGCACTGGTTCATCCCCCTGGGTGTGCTGCTGTCCGGCTGCTCTTTCGGCCTGATCGCCTTCACCCGGAACTACTGGACCATTTTCGGACTGGTGATGCTCATGGGGCTGGGCAGCGCCATCTTCCATCCGGAGGCGGCCCGTTTCGTCAACGCCCTTTCCGGGCAGCGGCGGGCTTCCGGCATGAGCATCTTCTCCCTGGGCGGCAACGGCGGTTTCGGCTTCGGCCCCGTGCTGGTGGCGCTGATCGTCACCGGGCTGGGGATGCGGGGGCTGGTGATTTTCGCCATTGTGGCCCTGCTGATGAGTGTCACCCTGTTCTACAAGCTGCCGGTACTGGTGGCTGAGATCGACCGGATCAAAGCAGCCAG
>CALAZX010000274.1 GCA_937926555.1 uncultured Negativicutes bacterium
GAGAACAGAAAAGGATAGCATGTATGAACTGTCCGCAAAAAATGACCGACTGATGTGGAGCGGGGCGCTGTCCTGGTCCGTGTGGCCGCCAGCCATCTGCGGGTGGGGACCTTCCAGTACGCCGCCCTGCAGAAGGACGGCAGCGCGCTGGAGCAGTTGGCTCTCTACGCCATTCGGCGGCATGACCCGGACCTGCTGACGGAGGAGACCGGGAAAAGCGGCGTAGCGGAAGCGGGTGGACCGGGCAAAGGCGGCCTCTATGTCCGTTTCTTCCGCCGGGTGCTGGAACGGCAGGCCCGCCTGATCGCGCAGTGGCAGGGAGCGGCCTTCATCCACGGGGTCATGAACACTGACAACATGACCATCTCCGGGGAGACTATCGACTACGGGCCCTGCGCTTTCATGAACGCCTACAATCCGGGGACGGTCTTCAGCTCCATCGACAGGAACGGCCGCTACGCCTACGGTAACCAGCCGGGGATGGCCTACTACAACCTCTGCCGGCTGGGGGACAGCCTGCTGCCTCTGATCAGCGGGGACAGGGAGAAAGCCGTGGAGGCTCTGGTGGCGGAACTGCGGCGGTTCAAGCCTGTCTATATGGAGGCCTGGCGGAGTCTCTTCCTGCGGAAGATCGGCTTTGGCGGGGCGGAGGATATATCTGCGGATTCCGAACCACTTCTCCAGGAGCTCCTTTCCATCATGGAGCGGGAGAAGCTGGACTTCACCAACACCTTCAAGGAGCTGACGCTGCTGATGCTGCGGGGAGAGTCGACACAAGCAGACGAAGCAGGTGCGGCGACGGAACGTGCGGCGGTTGACGGTGAGCGGCAATGCGGAGTGGCGCAAGAAGAAATACCGCAATGCAGCGCGTTGCAGGAATGGAGGTCACGCTGGCGGAAAGCCCTGACGGACCGTGGCATCTCCTCCGCCCGGGCGGGGGAGACCATGCGGCAGGTGAACCCCTGCGTCATCCCCAGAAACACCCGGGTGGACGAGGTGATCGCCGCGGCGGAGTCCGGGGACCAGGGCCCCCTGGAAGAGCTCCTGGATCTGCTGGAGGATCCCTACGCATACAGGGAGGAACAGCTGGCGGAAGCGGCGAAGAAAGTGGATAACAGGCCTTATATGACCTATTGCGGAACCTGAGGAGGTCCTTATGACAACAGCGAAACTGAAATTCCTGGCGGCCATGCTGATATTCGGCAGCATCGGCGTCTTCGTGCGGCATATCCATATCCAGTCGGAGCAGATCGTCTTTGTCCGCTGCCTCATCGGCGGCGGGCTTCTCTTGGCGCTCTCCGTGGCCACGGGACGGCTGGGGAAGGTGCAGCTGAGAGCCCTGCGGCCGGCGCTGGGTAAAATCCTCCTGGCGGGCTTCTGCCTGGGGCTGAACTGGCTCTTCCTCTACTACGCCTACGCCCATACCACCGTTGGCATCGCCACGGTGCTCTACTACCTGGCTCCCGTGATGGTGGTGGGACTGGCACCGTTCCTTTTGGGGGAGCGGCTCACCGTGGACCGGGTGGTGGCCATCGCCATGGCCCTGGCGGGACTGGTGCTCATCGTGGGCGTCAACTTCGCCGGCGGTTCCGACTTCAGCGGCATCTTCTACGGACTGGTGTCGGCGGCCTTCTATGCGG
>CALAZX010000275.1 GCA_937926555.1 uncultured Negativicutes bacterium
CCTCAATGAGAAATGCAGGTGATTTATTTGAGTAAACGTGTTCTGATTGTAGGCGGCGTGGCCGGCGGCGCATCCGTGGCCGCACGCCTGAGACGGCTGGACGAGTCGGCGGAGATCGTGATTTTCGAGCGGGGACCCCATGTGTCCTTCTCCAACTGCTGCCTCCCCTATTTCCTCAACCGGGCCATCCCCGAGGCGGAGAAACTGATCCTCATGACCCCGGAGAAATTCCGCAACCAGTACAACATCGAGGTGCGGACGGAGAGCGAGGTGACGGAGATCCACCGTGACAGGAAAGAGATCACGGTGCGGAACACCGCCACCGGCGAGACCTGTACCGAGAGATACGACAGACTGGTGCTCTCCCCCGGCGGCGAACCCATCCTTCCCGGCAGCATCGAGGGCATCCGGGGGGAGAACGTCTTCGGTGTCCGCAACGTGCCGGACATCACGGCGCTGGACAGCTATGTCCGCGGCCATGACGTGAAAGATGTGGCCGTGGTGGGCGGCGGCTTCATCGGCTGCGAGATCGCCGAGAGCCTGACCCATGCCGGTCTCAACGTGACTCTGATCGAGGCGGTGGACCAGATCATGACCCCCTTCGATTTTGATATGGTGCAGATTCTCCACAAGGAGCTGCTGGACAACGGTATCCGGCTGATTCTCAAGGACGGCGTAGAGAAGATTGCCGCCGACCACGTGAAACTGGCCAGCGGACGGGAAGTGAAGGCCCAGGCCGTTGTCATGGCCATCGGCGTACGTCCCGAGACCACCCTGGCGAAAGCCGCGGAGCTGGAGATCGGCCCCACCGGCGCCATCAAGGTGGATGAGAGCTACCGCACCAACGACCCGGATATCTACGCCGTAGGCGACGCCATCCAGGTGTACAACCGCCTCACCGGCGAACCCGCGCGACTTGCGCTGGCCTGGCCGGCTCAGATGGAGGCCAGGGCGGCGGCGGAGCATATCGCGGGAATCCCCGGCCATCCCCGGGGCGTCATCGGCTCCTCCGTCATCCGTCTTTTCGGCATGTTCGCCGCCTCCACCGGTCTCAACGAGAAGACCGCGAAGCAGGCCGGCATCCCGTATGATTTCGCCTACGTGATCCCCCAGGACAAGGTGGGGATCATGCCCAACAGCAAGCCCATCCACCTGAAGGTGCTCTTCGAAGTGCCCACGGGACGGATCCTGGGCGCCCAGGCCATCGGCCCCAACGCCCCCGACCGGCGGATTGACATCATCGCCAGTGTCATCCACTTCAACGGCACCCTGGAGGACCTCCGGGACCTGGAGCTGTGCTACGCCCCTGTGGTGGGCACCGCGAAAGACGCCGTGAACCTGGCCGGCATGGTGGGGCTGAACCTGCTGTACGGCATGTCCCGGCAGGTGCATATGGACCAGCTCCGCCGCCTGGTGGAGGAGAAGGCCTGCATCATCGACATCCGGGAGGAGAACGAGTTCGCCAACGGCCACATCGTGGGCGCCGTGAACATCCCCCTGAGCCAGCTGCGGAAACGGATGGACGAGATTCCCAAAGACCGTCCCGTCTACCTCCACTGCCGCTCCAGCCAGCGGAGCTACAACGCCCTGCGCGCGCTGATGAACAGCGGCTGGAACAATGTCTGGAACATCGCCGGCTCCTACCTGGCGTTCTCCTATTACGAGTACGCCCAGGAGGTCATCTACGGCAAAGAGCGGATCATGACCGCCTACAACTTCAACTGACAGGTCCGGCCCACCGGACCATGAACATGCGGATTCATCCCCTGCGGCCGACTCTCACGCCAGTCCCCCGGAGCACGCCTCCACGGCGTGGCGGACAGGCAGCTGCGACCTCGGGATGAGATATAGGAATACCCTCTGCGTCATGCAGGGGGTATTTTTATCTTGAACCGCCGCTCCATGACCCGGAATGATCACTGCGTCCGGAAATATTCCAACAGGGTGCGTAAAAGAATCTGCTAGTTATTTAATATAGAGAATATTCGCATTATAATATTGATATTATATTATCAGGCTATAATGGAGGTCATGAATTTGAGTTTATTAGCGATTCTTTTTGTGATTCTTATCCTCTGGCGTGTCTGCACCATTCTTCGGATTGTCGCCACACCGGACTTTTTCCTGGGGCTTGTTCTGAACGTCCCCCTTCTGCTGTATTTTGACCATTGCACGGAAAGCTATTCTTATGGTTATTACGGCAAGTTAGTCACAACGCCGGCCATCTTCCTCGGTCTTCTGTGTCTCATCTTCATGCTTTTCAAGAACAAACTGATTCCCCGTCCCCTGAGAAGGCCTATCTCCTTCGCCGTCAGCAAAGGCTGGACAGTCACCAGCTGCATTTGTCCTGACACTCTTCATGTTCGCATGCACTATTTTCACCCATGGATTCAGCCCGTCAGAAGCGCTTATCTGTTCGCTGCTCGGCATCCTCATGATGATTGTCAGCAACTCCGCGCGGGTTCCCTGGGCGGTTTTCACCAATATCCTTCTTCTTGGACTGGTTGTGTACCGCGCTGATTCCGGCTCCTCTGACGGCGGCTTCGATTTCGATGACGGCGGCATGGATGCCGACCTCCCCGATGATTCCATCTGGGCAGGGGTCTTCGGATTCGATGCGGCTGCTGCGCACAGGCGGATTCCTCCGGACTTGCCATGCCGGAAGCGACCTGCAGATCTGCGATGCCAGCGGTATGCCGGCACTGACCATCCGTGATGGTGATATTTTCAACTCCGAGAATGTCCTGACCGGTCATATTGAATTTAATGCGGCTACCAACCAGACCATCTACTCCGACATCAACCACAATCCCTACATGACCATCGACAGCGGCAACAACCTCTATTCGCCCGAGGGGACGCCTCTGGGGCATTTCTCCGACAGCGGCAATATACGGACAGTCTTCGACTCGGACGGCAAGATTCTTTACCAGACGGACAAACTCACCAACACTGTGTTTGATGCGGATTCCGGAATTATCGGAAAGGGAAAGCTCGTATAATCACACATCAAAAAAACGCTTTACCGGTATATCCGGTAAAGCGTTTTTCTTATCCTTATCCATGGCCGTCGTCCAGCTTTATTTTCCAATTCCTATCGGCTGACAAATACCGTCCTCAGAAACTGCCGCCCGTCCGGGTCAGCGGTTCTCCTCGCCGGAGACACTGAGGTGCATATTGTCGGGGAAGTCGAATGCATCTCCATAGACACAGCGTGCTATCTCCTGGATTCCGAACACAGCATCTTGAGAAGAGTTATAGAGATACCCTTCCCTCGGATAGACAATCCGTTTATTGCGGATTGCTTTGATTGACTGAAGAGACGGGTCTTTCAGATAGCTGTCATTGAATTCCTTTGTGTTGAAATTTCCATGATCGTTGTAAACCGGCATAATCAGGATATCCGGATTAATCTTCACCAGCATTTCCTTGGTGAGCTCCTGCCCATTCAGCAGTCCTGCGGAAGCGATACCGTTATCCACACCAGCATAGTGGCACATGTCATCATAGATACAGCCCTTGCCACCATATCTCGTCATCAGAGAGATAAGCACCACTTTCTTTTTGTCACGATCCGGTTGCTGAGCCACTTTCGCCGTTATCTCATCCAACTTCCGCTGCATCATGCAGAGAAGCTCCGTACCTTTTTCCGGTTCTCCCAGCGCATCTGCGATAAGGCGGATACTATGCTCTATCTCTCCGATATTCTCAGCCCCGTCCACCACCAGCACATTGATACCAAGCTGACGTATCATATGAATGATTTCAGGTTTTCCCCAGTCAGGAACGATGACCAGATCCGGCTGCAGCTCGAAGACTTGCTCCGCACTCGGATTACGTATTTTTGTCGATACTTTTTTCCCCAGCGGCACTAC
>CALAZX010000276.1 GCA_937926555.1 uncultured Negativicutes bacterium
GGTCCCGGGGACTGGGCAACAGACGTCTGGCACTGGCAGTGACATCGGTGCTGCTGGCCGGCGCCGTGCATATGCCCGTCATGGCGGCCAACACCTATACCACGCCAATCAACGGATCTATCGCCGACCAGACATGGCTGAAAGCGGGGGATACCGTAACCGGTGTTGGTAACGCTCCCTACAATCTGGTCTACAATCTGCAGGACGGCACGGTGTTCAACAGCCAGGGCGGCGGCATGGCCTTCTCCCAGGAAGATGTCAAGGGCACCGTCAATATCGGCGGTGGCACCGGCACGGTGGAGATCAATGTCAGCAATCCGGAAAACATGGCCTTTGAGGGGACGGCGGCCGCCGCTTTCACCGACCGGGCCAATGTGACCATCAACGGCAATATCAAGGGAACCGTGGACAACCGCGGCTATAGCGCTTCCGGCATCAGTCTGAGCCGTGCCGGCTCCGGCAACGGTGACACGTCCCACCTGACTATCAACGGCAATGTGACGTTCTGGGGGACCAGCGACAATCCGGAGAAGGACGAGCCCGGTTCCGCGGCCGGCTGGGGGATCCAGGCGAAACGCACCAACGGCGGTTACGACAACTATCATGGCGGACTCTGGTCTCCCGCCGGCGTGTCCCTGGGCATGCCCAACCGCAGCGTCATCGACCTGAACGGGGATGTGAAGCTCTCTGTCCGGGGCAATGGCCTGGTGACCGCACCTTTCTATATTTTTGACGGTGTGGACGATCTGGAGACTTCCGTGATCAACGCCAATAAAGGCGATATCACCATCTATACGCCGAAAACCGACAAACATGGCTACGCATCCCTGGCAAGCTTCGGCGGCACCATCAACGTGAACTGGGAGAACGGCAACGCCGGCAACCACAATGTGGTGCTGAAGGGCAACGTCATCGCCCTGAAGACCTGGAAACCCGGGACGGAAGGCGTGGACAGCGGTGCACCCTACTTCTACCGGTCCGGCCGGGTGAACCTGGGACTGGCTACGGACAAATCCATCTGGAGCGGCATCGTGGCCAATGACGGCAAAGCCGGTGCGGGTGAAGTGAACATCGCTCTGCAGAAC
>CALAZX010000277.1 GCA_937926555.1 uncultured Negativicutes bacterium
AGTTCAAGGAGTGAAGCAACCGTGTGGGCAGGCAAGAAAATCCTGGCGGGAATCGCAGCGGCTGTGGTGTTCAGTCTGATGGCCACCCCGGCCCTGGCCGCGAAGAAAAACGTATTCAACTGCAAGAAAGAAGTGAAAGAGATCACCCGTGAGCTGGACCAGGCTTACGGCATCTGTCCCGGCATGACGGCGGAGGAAGTGGAGAAGATCTTCGCCGGCAACGCCGACTGGCAGATCGAGAAGGGGGAGAACCGGCTGATCCTGACCCGTGTGTTCCCCGAGGGGGTGACCCTGCAGGAGCGCATCTCCATGCCTCTGTGGAGCGGCGCCGTGCGGCGGATGGAGATCGCCTTCATGACCGACTCCAAGGAGATGGCGGACAAGCTCTACGAGGACTCCCGGGTGAGCCTCAACAAAGCCTACGGCGACCTGACCGACGGCAAGGAGGAGCGGAACACCGTACAGGAGAAGGAGCAGACCAAGTACATCTTCGCCCATACCAACTGGGAGAAGGACAACCAGCACCTGCGGGTGACCTGGTCCTACCGGAACCCGGAGCTGGTGAAGGACAGCAGCGGCAACGTCTACAAGACCTACTATGTGGAGTTCGAGCGCTGGCCCCTGGACTTCCTGAAGATGATGGATGAGCGGGTGATGAAGGAGGAGGCCCTGAAGGCCGCCATCCAGAACGGCGAAGTGAATCCGAAAGACCTGAAGAAAAAGAACAAGAAGAGCCGCCGGAAGTGATCCGGAAGGCTGTGAAAAGAGCCCTGTGCCCTGGTGGCACGGGGCTTTTTCTGTGGAAAACCGCGGGTCCGGGCGGTGGAAATCATCCAAGTATGTCTGAACGGTATTACGGGGGAAAACAGCCGCAAAGCCAGTCATAGAGCGGTTTAAAGGGGGTTTAAAAGGGGGAATCGTATACCGTTCAGACAAAGATTGTGAACAGAATGTGAACTGACTGCCCGTTCAGCGGGAGGATTTCCGAAGTCCATGTCTCAACGGTAGAATCTGTGAACCGGAATTCACAATTGGCGGCCGGAAGTGATTTCAACTTCCTCCGGTATCTGAGAGAATGGAGCCAGGAAAGGAGGGATCAATCGATTGCATCTGTATCGATGGCGGAGCTATGACAGTGAAGGCCGCCGCTACCGGGGCGAGTACTATGCGGAAAGCCCGGACCGGGTGGCGGAGTTCCTGCAGGAAAAAAACCAGTCCGTTATTGATATCCGGAAAGTGGAACCGTTTTCGCTGAAAAGACTGTGGCGCGGAACGGAGGAGAGGATGAACGGCAGGAAGAAGGCGGGTTTCTTCCGGCAGCTGTACGTTCTCCTGGACGCCGGCATCCCCCTGATCCGGTGTCTGGGGCTACTGGAACGTAATGCGGGAAAGGGATTGCGAGATCTCTCCCGTCAGCTGCAGGAGGACCTGCGGCGCGGGTTCTCATTCACCGCGGCCATGGAGAGACAGGTGCGTGTCTTCTCCCCGATGGCTGTGGCGCTGGTGAGGGCCGGCGAGGAGGCGGGACAGCTTCCGGCAGTGGTGAAAGCCCTGGCCGACTATTACAGGCAGCAGGACCAGTTGATGAAATTTGTGCGCGGTATCTGTGTGTATCCTGCTTTCCTGCTGGTGGTGGCCAGCGTGGTCTTTCTGTTTTTCTGCCTCAAGCTGCTGCCTCTCTTCCTGGACCTTTATATCTCCTTCGGGCTGGAGAAGACAACCCCCGTCTACCAGCTCAATGCGGTCTCGTCGTTTGTGGGTGAATACAAAGTTCCACTGTTCTGTTCTCTGGCCATCCTGGCGCGCGCCGGATGGCAGTGCCGGAAATTCTTCCGGCGGCAGCTCTTCCGTTTTCCGAAACTGGGGCAGCTGCGCCGGGATTTTTTGGAGGTACGGTTCCTGAAAGTCCTCTCGCTGCTCCTGGGAAGCGGCATCCCGCTGACGGACAGTATCCGCATGGCCGCGGTGGCCATCGGGGACAAAGTCTGGCAGCGGCGTGCCGGTGAGTTCTCCCTCCGGGCGCTGCAGGGCGCGGGCATCTACATAGCGGCAAAAGAGACCCCTTTGCTTTTCAGCGGCATGACACTGGAATTCATCGCAGTGGGAGAGAGCACCGGCTCTCTTCCGGAGATGCTGGCGGAAGCCGGCAAACTGCTGGAAGAGGAGTTCCTGGATACGGTGAAGAACCTGAAGAAAATCCTGGAACCGGTGATGATTCTCGTGGTGGCCGTGCTTGTGTTCGGCACCATCGGGGTCATGATCTCCCCTCTATTATCGCTCCTGGCGAACCTGCCGGGATTTGGATGAACGGAGGTGATAGTGATGCAGACCATACAGAAAGCCATGGGAAAAAGAAGGAAGCGCGGCGGCGGTTTCACCCTCATCGAGGTAATCGCCGTGACAGTGATTCTCGGCGTGCTGGCCTCTTTCCTCCTGCCCTCCGTGACGGGGGTGGGCGAGAAGGCCCGCGACGCCAAGCTGAAGAACGACCTGGTCATGGTGGACCAGGCAATCGAGCTCTACCGGCTGGAGCAGGGGAAAATCCCCACGCAGCTGGACGAGCTTGTCCCCGACTATGTGGCTCCCAACAAAGGGTTCAAGGACACTGCACAGGAGGAGTTCCAGTACACTGCGACTGAGACATCCTATACGCTGAGCGGGCAGAACACCAAGGGAGAGACGGTGCTCTCCGACGGAAGCGCCGGCAGTGCGGCCGGTGAGGAAAGCTAAGGGGTCTGTTTTGCCGGAGGTGCTCCTGTGCGCTGCCCTGCTGGTTACTGTGGCGGTAGCGGCGGGCAGAGCCTGCCAAATGTACGGAACCTATCTGGCACGGCTCCAGATGGACCTGGCGGCACAACTTGTGGTGCTGGACCTGCGGCGGCTGCGCGAGGAAACGATTGTCTCCGGGCGGTTGATCAGTCCGTATATGGCGACGCTGGACGATTCCACCGGATACATGTTTATCGAGCAGTCAAAGACCACCCGGATCTGCCGGCTCAATGAGCTGGTGGGACCGGAAATCAGAATGCATGCGCCGGGGAGGGACGTCGTCTGTTTCTACGGAACGGGAAGCCCGAGCGTAGCGCTGAAGTTCCATATCCGGCACAGAAAATATCCGGACATGAGAGTCCGGATCATTCTGGAACCGGTGTCCGGGCGGATCATCGCGAGGCCGTCGTGGTGAGAAAGGGCGGCCGGAACGGATATATGGCGCTTCCCCTGCTGGCGGCAGGAGTCATCCTGCTGCTGGCCATGACGGCGGTGCTCTCCACCTTCAATCTCAACCTGCAGGCACTGCGGCGGCATCGGGAGATTGTCCGTATCCACGGTGTCCTGGAGGAGGTGGCGGGAGGAGCTGCCCGTCCGGAGGATTGCGGCGTATCGGTCCGCATCCGGCGGGAGGGCAGTCTGGAGATAGTGTATTACGGATTGAGCGGACAGGAGGGAGAAGGCGCGAACCGGATCGAGTTCCGCCCGGCGGTTGAGGATGAGTAGAGGAATCTCAGAGGCGTGGAAAGAAAAAAGAGGCTCTTTGTTGATTGAAATGAATCTGTATATCTTCTTCATCCTTATGCTGGGCGGCATCATCCTGAGCATGCTGCTCCCTGTGGTGGGGTGCTGCCGCGTCATCCTCGCGGAAGTCTTTCTGCTCCAGGCGGAGCGCTATTCGCTGAACCAGCTCGCTGACGAACTATCCTATAACGGCAGAGCTGTAGAGGTGAAAGTGCCCTACTGGGACCGGAGACAACTGGATGTGGAGACGAGGAACGGCTGCCTCAAGCGGAGTTACTACCTGAACAACCACAAACTGTACCGCAGGACATCACGTCATGGAGACCATGGCGTGAACCCGTGTTCCCTGGAGCAGATCCGTGTCTCGGACCTGCAGGTGGATATACTGGGACCGGACAGATTGCGGCTGAGGCTCCGGATGGAGGCGCCCGGCAGCCGGGTGCGGGAGTGTGTCCGCATCGTCCGGCTGCTGAACGGACGTGTGACAGGAGGCGGTGCAGGTGGAAGCTAGGGGAAGCAAGGGTTTCATCACGCTCTTCCTGCTGCTGGTCCTGCTCCTCCTGTGCACCGTAGCCGCCGGCACGGGAAGGATTGTCCAGGGCGAGTGCGGCACTTCCGCCATGGAGATGCGCTGGCGTCAGCTGCACGGCATCGCGGGTTCGCTGATGTGTGCGGCGGTCCGGCTGGAAGAGACCCGCGGCGGCCTGGAATCTTTCGAGAAAGAAATCGGTGAGCTGCTGCCCGGCAGGTCAGCGGTCACCGCGAAACTTGACATCCGGCGGCACCCCGCCGGGTTCCACAGTATCTGCGTATCAGTGCATGACCGGGATGGGAATGACATCACCCTGCGAAGAAACAGTGTGGACATCCCCAGGCTGCTCATGCGTCGGGCACCGCCCGGCGGGAAACCGGAGGACGGTGCTGTGGAGAGAAAAGAGAACGCATCGGAAAGTATGCTATATATGAGCAAAACAGAGGATAATCAATCCACAAACAATCTGTTGTATGGCGCGACTGCCCGGGATTTTCCCATGGAGGATCTGGGGATCTGGTTCGGAGCGGTGTCTTTTCTTCGCAGTATCGGATACGGGAATGGACTGGAGGGTCGGATGTATCATCTCAAAAAAAGGGAGGGACCACTGATGAGAGGGCGGACCTATGGCCGCGGACTGATTCTTCTGGAAGAGGACGCCGTCATAAACCGGTTGACTGTCCTGGAAGATGATGTGGTCATCCTGGCCAAGAAAAATCTGCACCTGGGCCGCAAGGTCAGCTTGCGGAAAGCCCTGGTGATCTGCCGGGGCGAGATAAGTGCTGAGGAAAAAACTGTGCTGCAGGGAGTCCTCATCGCCGATAAACGTGGCGATATAGCCCCTGATTTCGAGTACAGGGAGGACAGGAGCGTGATAAAGCCTTTTCACACTGTCATATACAAGACAGTCTACAACTGAATATAGTTTGACCTGTGTATTATCATGACGGCGTCTCCGGATATCCGGGGACGCCCGTGCAGAACCTCCTGTTTTGGCGGACGGGAGAAACCCGGAATCTGGCGGTCCTCGGGTCTGCACGGATCTGTATCTATTGGTTCATATATCATGCGGCGGGACTCCGGGAGGCATTGTTTTCCGGGGTCCCGCGTTTTCTTGCGGTTGGATCGGTCCATTCCCGTGGCTCTCAATGGCGGAGAAAGCCCGGACTCCGGACAAACAAAAAAGCGGTCCCTCAAAGGGGCCGCTTTTCTGCATATGAATGGGGTCATGCGTATTTAAATGGTTTTAATGCCTGTTCTGAGGACCGGCGGCAGGTGCCGGCCGGTTCCGTTTCCGGAGAGCCGATACGTTTTTTCAGATCAGTCCTCGCTGGTCTCGGGCAGTTTGCCGGGCAGCGGGCGTTTGGCGTACATGAAGTGGTACATCAGCATGCAGACAACAGCCATGATGCCGGTGAGGCTGTACAGGCCGGCGAAGCCGATGTAGGGACGGAGAGCGCCCAGCAGGTAGGGGCTCACGCCCAGGCCCAGATCCAGGGCCACGAAGTATGTGGAAATGGCCATGCCCACACGGTGGGGCGGGGTCAGTTTGATGCATACGGCCTGGCCGTTGGACATGAAAGTTCCGTAGCCAAGACCTACAAACACACCGGATGCCAGGAGCATCAGGGAGGTGTGGGTCACGCTGAGCATCGCCAGGCCGATGGCCAGGCAGATGAAGCAGGGGTACATCACGTAGTTCTCGCCTTTACGGTCGAAGAGCACACCGGTGGCCGGACGGGTCAGGGTGATGACCACGGCGTAGACCACGAAGAAGAAGGTGCCTGCCTCAACCAGGTGCAGGTGCTGGGAGTAGGCTGCCAGGAAGCTCAGCACGCTGGAGTAGCAGAAACCTACCCAGAAGGCGATGAAAGAGATCACGCCTACGCGTTTCTCGTAGAAGTTCTCCAGGGAGACGGTGCGGAGACGCTTTTTCTCCTCCTCGCTGAGGGTGACTTCCTTCGCGTTCAGGAAGAAGCAGCCTACCATGCAGACAGCCACCATGGCGATACACAGATTCACGATGGCGGTGAAGCTGGTGTGGGTCATCATGAAGATGCCGATGAAGGGACCTACAGCGGCGGCCACGCTGGTGGACAGGCCGTAGTAGTTGATGCCCTCGCCCCGGCGGGAGGCGGGGATGCAGCCGGCGATGATGGTGCTGGTGGCGGTGGCCACAACGCCGTAGGCGAAGCCGTTCAGCAGGCGGACGGTGTACATGATGGGCAGGGTGGGCATGTAGAGATATGCCACGGTGGTGACGAAGTACATCACCATGCCGACGTACAGCATCTTCTTACGGCCGAAGAGCTCGATCTGCTGACCTGCGATGAGGCGCGCCAGCAGGGTGCCGACGATGTAGATGCCGGCTGCCAGGCCCGCTTCCGCCAGGGAGGCGTGAAGCTCGTTGCGGGCGATGACGGCGATGATCACCATCAGCAGGTAATAAATCAGGAATACAAGAAAGTTGATACCGGTATCAAGGAGGAAGTCCTTGGTCCAGAGTTTCTCCGAAGAGGGGGTTGTCATAATTTAGTTCATCTCCAAAATCATAGAATTAAGATGAGACCAATTCTAGCACTTTGTACCGGTTTGTATAGCGGAAAAAACAGATGGTGGCCATCACAAAAAGTGAACACTGACAAACGGCTTGGCAATGCTATATAGGAAGGAAATGAACGGTCGGAGAGAAAAAGAACCCCGTCCGGTATGGAAACCGGGCGGGGTTTGCTGCAAGTGTCGGTATGAAGGGCTTTTGAGCGGATTCCACATCTTTTCCGGATCCTCCGGTGGTCGGAAAAAGTGATGGCGGTTCCGGAACCGGTGGAACGGGTTCCGGTTCTGAGGCGGGAGCGGCGTTCCTGACAAGTTTCCGCCAAGGGAGGAGCGCTGCGCCAGGGAAGTCCGCAAGCGTTTTCTCACCGGGTGGGGCCGAATAGTTTCAGGATGTAGTCCACGAAAACCTCGATGGATTTCAGTTTCGGGTTCTCCCGGCGGTAGATCAGGTAGCAGTCGAAGTAGAGAGGCTCCTCCAGGTGGAAGTAGCCGGTCTTGATGTTCATCTCCTGGAGCATCCGCAGGGAGAGGAGGCAGCCGGTCCTGTTGCTGTCGCAGTAGTGCAGGATGGCGTAGGGCGTGGAGAGCCGCGCCTCCACCTCGGGCATCAGATGCTGCCGGGTGAAGTACCGGTGCAGGGTCTTGCTCATATAGTAGTCCGGGGAGTAGGTGGCCAGGGGATAGGAGGCCATGGTGGCCGCATCCACGGTGGCGCCTTTCAGCTCCAGGTTGGGGGCGTAGTAGACCAGCTCCTCGGTGTAGAAGAACTTGTGCACGTAGTTGTTGATGTTGATCTGGGGCAGCAGGAAGGAGGTGGACACGTCCAGATCGCCGGCATCCAGCTTCTGCAGCATGGACTGGGCCTCCACGTTGTAGATGTCGATCTTGATGTTCTCCGCATGCTGCTGGAAGTAGCTCACATGGCGGTTCATCAGCACGTCGCCCATGGACATCAGGGTGCCCACCTTCAGGTTCATGGACTGGCCCGCCATGTTCTTCACTTCCCGGATGGAGTCGTCCAGCCCGTCCAGCAGGGTCTGGGCCCGCTTGAGGAAGAACTCCCCTTCCGGAGACAGGATGCTGCCCCGGTTGGAGCGCAGGATCAGCTGCACGCCCACCAGGTCCTCCAGCTTGCGCATCTGGGCGCTGAAGGCGGACTGGGTGATATTGGCCAGGCTGGCCGCGGTGGCGAAGTTCAGCACTTTGCCGAAGATGATGAAGTTCTGCAGCTGCTGGATGGTCGGTCTTTCCTGCATAGGATCCCTCTTTTCTGTCAGTATGGGGAACGGATTCCCCGCTCGTTCCATTATATCAGACACGGGGCGGCGCAACAAGATTCGCCGTGCTCCATGATATGCCGGAAAGCGGATAACACCTATGCGTAAAGCGGATTGACAGTGCATGGGGGGAATCCTATACTAAAGGTGAAAGATAAATCATAGTTAACAAGGGTGATTTGCGCCCGCCGCCATCGGGGCGGCGGCAACCCTTGCGGCGGATATCCGGAAAGGTGCGTATCATGGACAGAAAAGTGTATGAGAACTACGTTGCGATTCTGAAGAAGGAGCTGGTGCTGGCCCTGGGCTGCACGGAGCCCATCGCCATCGCCTATGCGGGCGCCCTGGTGCGCCGTCTCATGGGGAAAGTGCCGGAGCGGATCGAGACCTACTGCAGCGGCAATATCGTGAAGAACGTGAAAGCGGTGACCGTGCCCAACTCCAACGGGTCCAAAGGCATCGAGGTGGCCGCCACCCTGGGCGTCCTGGGGGGAGACCCGGACCAGGAGCTGGCGGTGCTCCAGTCGGTGACGGAGGAGGATATCAGGCGCTGCAGGGAGCTGGTGGAGCAGGGGTTCTGCCGGTGCTCCCTGGTGGAGAACGTGGCCAACCTCTACATCCGCATCGTGGCTTTCTCCGGTGAGGAGACGGCGGAAGTGGAGCTCCGCGACTATCACCGCAATGTGACGAAGCTGGTGAAGAACGGGGAGGTCATCTTCGAGAAGAAAGAGGAGAAACAGTCCGAGAAGACCGCCGACGAGCCGGACTACACCCTGCTCAACGTGAAGGACATCCTGGCCTTCGCCGACACGGTGGACCTGAAGGACGTGGAGGAGATCCTGGAACGGCAGATCCGCTGCAATACGGCCATCTCGGAGGAAGGTCTCCGGGGCCATTACGGCGCCGAGGTGGGGCGGACCTACCTGGAGGACGGCGCCACGGACGTGCGTATCCGCGCCAAAGCCCGCGCCGCCGCCGGTTCCGACGCCCGGATGAGCGGCTGTCCCCTGCCTGTAGTGATCAACTCCGGCAGCGGCAACCAGGGCATCACTGCCACCATGCCGGTGGTGGAATATGCCGAGCATTACGGCGTCAGCCGGGAGAAACTGCTGCGGTCCCTGGTGGTCAGCAACCTGGTGGCCCTCCATCAGAAACGGTATATCGGCAGCCTGTCGGCCTACTGCGGAGCGGTCAGCGCGGCCTGCGGCAGCGGCGCCGGCATCGCCTACATGGAAGGGATGCCCTATGAGCGCATCTGCGACGTGATCACCAACTGCATCGCCAGCGTGGGCGGCATGGTCTGCGACGGGGCGAAGCCCTCCTGCGCGGCGAAGATCGCCGTGGCGGTGGAGGCTGCCCTGATGGCGGTGGGGCTCAGCCGGAAACAGCATGCGTTCCGCAGCGGCGAGGGTCTGGTCATGGACGATATCGAGAAGACCATCGCCGGCATCGGCCGTGTGGGCCGTGTGGGCATGAAACCCACCGATGTGGAGATCCTCAACATCATGCTGGGGAAGATAAAGATCTGAGTGGACGTGTTCTCCGCGACAAACTGTATATGAATCCAGAACCTCCGGTTTCCCTGCCGGAGGTTTTTATGTTTTTCATCTCGTGGTATAATAAAGAGTAAGATGCTATTCCGCCTGCAGGGGCATCGGCTCCGCAGGCTTCCGCCGGAACCGGTGGACGGCCGCCACGGGTGGCCGCCGCAGGACGGCTGCCGACCTTTTGACGACACAGGAAGACAGGACAACGGAGAAAATGAGGTGTTGATTCATGCCCAATTATGCGAAACCGGGTGAAGTGATGTACCATACAGGATTGACGTTGGAAATGATTCAGGGCGCCAAGTACGCGCTGGTGCCGGGCGATCCCGGCCGGGTGGAGGGGCTGGCGAAAGCCCTGGACCCCGAAGCGGTCTATGTGACCAGCCACCGGGAGTTCACCTCCTGGCTGGCCCGGGTGAAAGGACAGCCGGTGCTGGTGATGTCTACCGGCATGGGCGGCCCCTGCGTCACATTCGCGGTGGAGGACCTGGCCCGTCTGGGAGTGGAGAATTTCATCCGTGTAGGCACCAGCGGCTCCCTGCGTGAAGACCTGGATCCCGGCGACGTGGTGATCAACAAGGCGGCTGTCCGCATGGACGGCGCCTCGAAAGCCTACGCGCCCCTGGCGTTCCCGGCGGTGGCCGACCTGGATATCACCCTGGCCCTGCGGGAGGCGGCGGAGGAGCTGGAGGTGCCCCACAAGCTGGGCATCACCGTCAGCACGGACAGCTTCTGGCCCGGCCAGGAGCGGTACGACAGCTTCAACGGCTATGTGGTGCGGAGCCTCCGGGGAAGCCTGGAGGAGTGGCAGCGCCTGGGCTGCAGCAATTACGAGATGGAAGCCGCCACTCTCTTCACACTGGCGGAGATTTTCGGTCTGCGGGCCGGTGCCATCTGCGGCATCGTGGCGAAACGGACGGTGGGGGAGGAAGTGGCCTCCGCCAACGTCTACAAGACTGCGGAACGGCGGTTCCAGCAGGTGACGAAGCGGGCCCTGGAGAAACTCCTGGGCTGAGTCCGCAAGGAATAGCGTGAAAAACAGCGCTTCGACCGCGCATAAAATCAAAAGCGGGAAACGCGCAGGAAACGAAAACGCTTCAACCGCGCGCACGCGGCAAAAACAAAAGCGAAAAATGAAAAAATAAAGCAAGAAAAGCAAAGGATGGTGCAAGTATGGGAAGAGCAATTATCACCCTGCTGGATTCCTTCGGAATCGGCTGGGCACATGACGCCGCCGATTTCGGCGACAAAGGATCCGACACGTTGGGACATATCGCAGGCTGGATGGCCGAGAACAGGAAGAACGCCGATGGCGCGCCGCAGTATCTGGCGCTGCCCCATCTGGCGGAGATGGGTCTGGAGAAAGCCCACAAGCTGAGCACCGGGGAGGACCTGGTACATCCCCTGGGCGGCGGGGAGGTGCGTGGCGCCTACACCTGCGCCGAGGAGGTCAGCAAGGGTAAGGACACACTCAGCGGCCACTGGGAGATGATGGGCGTTCCCGTCCGTTTCGACTGGGGCTATTTCCCCGACAAGCCGAAATGCTTCCCGCCGGAACTGATGGAGAAGATTATCAAAGAGGGGAATCTCCCCGGCGTGCTGGGCGAGAAACACGCCAGCGGCACGGTGATCATCCAGGAGTTCGGCGAGGAGCACATGCGCACCGGCAAGCCGATCATCTACACCTCCGCGGACAGCGTGCTGCAGATCGCCTGCCACGAGGAGACCTACGGGCTGGAGAATCTCTACAGCCTCTGCAAGCTCTGCTACGAGCTGGTGAAACCCTACAAGATCGCGCGTATTATCGCCCGTCCTTTCGTAGGCAAGAAAGCCGGCGAGTTCGAGCGCGTGGCCGCACACCGTCATGACTACGCAGTGCCGGCCCATGAGCCCACCCTGCTGGACAACCTGGTGGCTGGTGGCGGCAATGTCTATGCCGTGGGCAAGATCGCCGACATCTTCGCCCACCGCGGCATCAGCAAGCATTATCCCGCCGCCGGGCTGGAGAACATCTTCGACGCCACGAAACAGGCTGTGGCCGACGCGCCGGACAACACCCTGGTGTTCGCCAACTTCGTGGACTTCGACTCCTCCTTCGGACATCGGAGAGACGCCAAGGGCTACGGCGAGGGACTGGAGATGTATGACCGCCGTCTGCCGGAGCTGCTGTCCATGATGAGACCTGACGATGTGCTGCTGATCACGGCGGACCACGGCTGCGATCCCACCTGGAAAGGCACGGACCACACCCGTGAGAAGATCCCTGTGCTGTTCTACGGCGCTTCCGTGAAACCTCAGGAGCTGGCCCCCATGCACACCTTCTCGGATATCGGTCAGACCCTGGCCAAATTCTTCGGCGTGAAACCGGTGGGCAACGGCACCGCCGTGGACATCTTCCGCTGAGAGCGGGGAAACCGGAGATATACAGCGGCAACTGTACCTGGAACGGAGAGAAAGAGGTGGGAACATGAGACGCTGGAACGCATTGCTGGCCACCGTTCTGCTGGTGCTGGGAATCTGTCTGGGAATGACCTGGCAGGGACCGGCCCGGGCGGAGGCCTTTGACGACAAGCCGGTGAACTTCGTGGTGCTGGACGGATCCCGTTCGGTGACACCGCCGATTTACCGGAGCTGGTACCAGATGGTGAAGATGAACTACCATTTCCCCTACCACAAGATCAGTGACGACAACAGCAAGGTCCTTCCCATTGTGGAGGCCATGCTGCAGCACCGGGTGGACCGGGAGGCCATGGCGAAAGCCGCCGAGGAGGCCGGCTGTGATGTGCTGGTGGTGGTATGGGTCCGCCGCATGGAGGAGGAGATGATCCAGGGCGGCTGGTGGGGCAATCCCTGGAACCATGACACCTATGTGCGCACCTACGCCTATGCGGACATGTACGCATACAACAAGGACGGCAACAAATTCACCAGCAAGATGCTGCGGAAGAGCGACGTCACCGACCTGGGCAACCAGGAGCACCCGGAGATCACCATCAAATGGGCGCTGGGGAACATGCTCAACGCCATGGAGGGCAGACCGCAGATCTGATGGAACGTTGCAAACGGCCGTGGACGGATCGTGTCCGGACCGGCTCCGTGGAACCTGCTGAAAGGTTCCGGCAGTGACAACAGAAAATAAAAAGAGAACCGGACTTTCCCTGTTCCGCCGGCAAAGCGGGCAGGATGCTCCCGGAGGGAATCATCGCACGCCGCGGTGGCCCTCCGGGAGTTTTGTTTCAGTAAGTTCACTTGAGGGGAAGCCTACTAAAATGATATAATAAAGTATTCAGTGAAATATCATTCCGCCGGAAGGGGATGGTCCCGGATGGCAGCGCCATGGAAGGCGCATAGACAGAGGTCCCGGGAGGCCGTGGGAACGCGGTTGCTGACGGGGCCGGACATACAAGAGACCTTAGCATAAAAGAAATCTGAAGAAAGAAGGTAAACAACGATGAAAAAACTGATATCCTGGAACGTGAACGGACTGAGAGCATGCATGAAGAAAGGCTTCGCGGAGTTCCTCGAAGCGGAGAACCCCGACATCATGTGCGTGCAGGAGACGAAGATGCAGCGGGAGCAGGCCACGTTCGACTTCCCCGGCTACCATGAGTTCTGGAACAGCGCCGAGAAGAAGGGCTATTCCGGCACCGCCGTGTTCACCAAGGAGGAGCCCCTCAACGTGACCTACGGCATCGGCATCGACGAGCACGACCATGAGGGCCGTGTGATCACCGCCGAATATCCGGAGTTCTACCTGGTGTGCGTGTACACACCCAACTCCCAGAACGGTCTGACCCGCCTGGACTACCGCCAGGTGTGGGAGGATGACTTCCGCGCCTACCTGCTGGAGCTGGACAAGAAGAAACCGGTGCTGGTGTGCGGCGACCTGAACGTGGCCCACAACAACATCGACCTGAAGAACTGGAAGACCAACGGCGGCAACGCGGGCTTCACCGACGAGGAGCGCGCCAAGATGACTCAGCTGCTGGACTCCGGTTTCACCGACACCTTCCGTCATTTCTATCCCGACAAGGAAGGCGTGTACTCCTGGTGGTCCTACCGGTTCCGTGCCCGTCAGAACAATGCGGGATGGAGAATCGACTACTGGCTGGTGTCCGACCGCTGGATGGACAACGTGGAGGACAGCCTCATCTACACCGAGGTCATGGGCAGCGACCACTGCCCGGTAGGCCTTCTGCTGAAATAAGAACCGAGACTGTGCCCGGCTCCATAAGATTCCGGACAACAGACAGATCAGAAAAGAGAGGAATGTCATGAAGTTTTCAATTCAG
>CALAZX010000278.1 GCA_937926555.1 uncultured Negativicutes bacterium
GAAAATGAGGGCGATATCGTGTTGAGCAGAATCAAGAAGCATATAGGCCGGGTGGCCGGGCTCTGCAGCCGTCTGCTGGTGCTGACGGCGGTGCTGCTGGCCGGCTGGCAGGGGTCCGCCTCGGCGGATGTCACCGGCTTCCGGTACAGCGCCGGCCCCACCAAGGTGCGGCTGGTCTTCGACCTGGACAAGCCGGCGGCTTTCCGTGTCCCCGGCGACGACGGGAAGACACTGAAGGACAGTCTGGACATCCTTCTGGACACCGGTGCGGGGAAGAAAGTGGTCCCCGAGGTGAAAGATCCCCTGGTGAAGTCCATCGGACTGGAGCGGGGAAAGAAGGACTGCGGCATCCGCCTGTCCCTGGACCGTCCGGTGCAGTACAAGGTCTTCACGCTGAAAGGCCCGGACCGGCTGGTGGTGGATCTGTACCGCATCGCCATCATCAGGACGGAGAAGGACCTGGGCGGCGGCCTGCGGTACACCTTCTGGCAGGACGACATGAACGGGCATCCGGTGCAGCTGCATATCCTGTCACTGGCCCCCGGCAGCGCCTATGAGCTGCGGCCTTTCTCCGGCAAGCCCGGCAGCACAGGCCGGGGCAAGCTGCAGGAGATCGCCACGGGACTGGGTGCGAAGGCCGCCATCAACGCCTGCTATTTCGACATGGCCGGCGGCTGGATCATCGGCAACTGCAAGTGGGACGGCGTGTTCCACGGTACCGAGACCATCCCCCGCAGCGCTTTCGTGGTGGATGAGAAGGGGAACCCCATGGTGCTGCAGGACCTCTCCTACACCGGCGAGATCGAGTTCCCCCGGGAGATTCCGGGACAGCGTGTCTGGCCCGTCACCGGGGTGAACCGTCCCCGGCTGGAGAACGACCTGGTTGTCTACAACGGGGAGCATGGCATGTCCACGGGAACTAACGAGTTCGGCTTCGAGGTGAAGCTGGTGGAGAAGAAGGCGGAGAATCCCGCAGAGAAGAAGCGGTCTTCCCGGAAGGCGGCCCGGAAAAAAGCGGAGGCCGTGAATGCGGAAGCCGCTCCCGGCGTATGGACGGGAACCGTGACGGAACGGAGTGACAAGGGGAACATGACACTGCTTCCCGGCACGCTGGTCCTCTCCGGTTATGGAAAAAACGCCGCTGCCATAAAAATGTTACAAATAGGTGATATGATAACAATGAGGGAGAGTCTGGGCAATCCGGTCGCCGACAGGGCGCGTTTCGTCCTGGGCGCCGGGCCGTCCCTGCTGACCGCGGGGAAAGTGGATGTCAGGGCTGTCCGGGAGCGCATGGCGCCGGATATCGCCAGAGGCCGGGCCCCCCGCACCGCGGTGGGCGTGAAGGCCGACGGGACGGTGCTGCTCCTGGTGGTGGACGGACGGAGTCAGCTCTCCCACGGCATGACGCTTACGGAGCTGGCAGCCTATCTCCAGCACCTGGGGGCTGTCCAGGCCGTCAATTTCGACGGTGGCGGCTCTTCCGAGATGGTGCTGGACGGGAATATCCTGAACCGCCCTTCCGGCGGCAAGGAGCGTCCTGTGAGCGTAGGGCTGGGTGTTTTCCCCAGGGGATGACCCCGGCGGCGGTTGGAAACGCCGAAATTTTTGCCAAATGCCTAGACAGGTTGTATAATTAATTGATAGGCCTTCTGAAAAGTGGTAAGTCCGGGAAGGCTGTATGAAAATAAAATGGAACCGGCATGTGCCGGTGGATAAGAAGGCGGTCTGACCGCTATGAAAGGAGCATCACTATGAAGAAGAACTGGAAAGTCGTACTTGTTGCCGCTGTGCTGGCTGTGGCTTTCGGGGCCTATTCCTTCGCCTTCGCCGGAAACGGCGTGCCCCAGAAGAGCACCCTCACCGGCCAGGTTGTGGCCGAAGGGCTGGTTGTGAAAGGGCAGAAAGTGAACCAGGGCGACGTGCTGGTGAAAGTGAAGACCATCGCCGGCGCCATGCCTGCAGCCCGCGCTACGGTGGGCGGCACGGTGGAGGATGTCTATGTGACTGCCGGGGAGAAGATCTCCAGCAATCAGCCGGTAGCATCCATCGCTGAATGATAAATCGATAATCAATTTCAGAAGGGCCGGTATCCATGCCGGTTTTTCTGATATCATGGAGACTTAGATTACGGAGACCTATGCATAAGATAATTCTGTTACTCGTACTGTGCCTGACCCTGCTCTGCGGCCAGGCTTCCGCAAGAACCCCGCTGATCCCGGTGGAGGAGCTCCATCCGGGGATGACGGGCTATGCCAAGACCGTCATCGACGGCGACAAAATCGAAGAATTCCCAGTGGAGATTCTGGGAGTCACCGGCAATGAGACCATGGGCTACCAGATTCTCATCAAGGCGGGGGGAGATGTGATGGAGCGCAGCGGCGGCATCGCCCAGGGCATGAGCGGCAGCCCCGTCTATATCGATGGGCGGCTGGCCGGCGCCGTGGCTTTCGGCCGCAGCTTCACCGATTCCCATTACTGCTTCCTCACCCCCATCGAGGACATGCTGAAGATTCTGGAGGAGCCGGTGTCCACCGTGCGTCTGGACCGTCCGGACACCGGTGACGCCACGCTGCTGCCCAAGGGCACCCAGCTGATGGCGGGCGGTTTCAACGAGACCGGCCTCCGTTATCTGCAGGACCGTCTGGCACCCTACGGCCTCACCGCCATGAACGCCGGCGGGGCAGGCTCCCCCCATCCTGTGGGGGACCTGGAGCCCGGCAGCGCTGTGGGCGTTTCCATGGTCCAGGGCGACCTGACCGTGGGTGCGCTGGGCACGGTGACCTGGGTGGACGAGCAGGGCCGCATTCTGGCCTTCGGCCATCCCTTCCTGCAGCGGGGTAAAAGCGCCTTTTTCATGAACAAGGTGTGGGTCTTCGCCTCCCTGCCCAACCTCCAGTCCGCCTACAAGATCGGCTCCCTGGGGGATGTGATCGGCACCATCAACCAGGACCGTGCCGCCGGCATCGCCGGCCAGATCGGCAAGGAGCCCCTGTCCATCCCTGTCTTCGTGGCAGTGGCGGACCTGGACCGCTCCAACAACACCACCGTCCGCGCGAAGGTGGTGGAGGACGAGGTGCTGGCACCGGAGCTGATGAGCTCCGTGGTGGTGAATACCGCCGCCAAGGCCGTGGACAACCGTGTGGGCGGTTCAGCCAAGGTGACCTTCCGCATCGATGCCAAGGACCAGGACCGGAAACCCATCCTGATTGTCCGCCAGAACATGTACTACAGTCCCAAAGGGCTATTCGAAACACTGACCCCCGAGCTGCGTGAGACCGCCTCCGTGCTCCTCCGGAACAAGCTGGAGGACGTGGAGATCACCGGTGTCAACGTGGACGTGGAGATGAGCACCGAGAGCCTGGTGGCCGACATCCAGAGCGCTTCCGTACGGGAGGACAAGGTGAAGGCCGGAGAGGACATCCATATCGACGTGAAACTGAAACCCTACCGGGGCAAAGAGATCACCCGGACCGTGGTATACCATATGCCCAAGGACGCCAAGGGCACGGTGGACCTGACCATCCGGGGCGGCGCCGCCATGAACTGGATCCAGCAGCTGATGCGGAACCAGAAGGAGGAAGGCATCCCCGTGAAGAAGAAAAAGAAGAAGAAAGAGCCCAATCTGCGGGACTATATCCGGGATATCAACCGGGCGGACCGGAACAACGACATCATCGTGGAATACGCGGTGAAACCCATGATGCCCCTGAATCCCAAACGGATGCCTCCTCCCATGGAGGAACCCGGGGAGATGGAGGAGGGCGGCTTCGACATGATGCTGTCCGGCGGCCCCAACAAGCAGAACACGGCAATCGACCTGATTGTGGACGGAGAGACTTCCGTCACGGTGAAAGTGAGCAAGTGAGAGGAGGAGCGGCACCATGCTGAGAGACCTTTGCGGTGCGGTGGGACGGGTAGTGGAGAGAAGCTGCCGGGCCACCGGCGCCATGATGCTGCTTTTCCTGGACACCCTGTCCCAGCTGCGGAAGGCCAGCCCTAAGGAGACCCTGCGGCAGATGAGCCTGCTGGGGGCGGATTCGCTGCCTATCGTGGCATTGACCATCCTCTGCACCGGCATGGTTTTTGCCGTGCAGACGGCCCGGGAGTTCGTGCGTTTCGGCGCCTCGGCCTCCGTGGGCGGCATCGTGGCCATCGCCATGGGCCGTGAGCTGGTGCCCGTCCTGGTGGGCGTGGTGGTGGCGGGCCGTATCGGCGCGGCCATCGCGGCGGAGATCGGCACCATGAAGGTGACGGAGCAGATTGACGCCTTGCGCTGCATGGCCACCAGCCCTGTGCGCTACCTGGTGGCGCCCCGGTTCCTGGCTATCGTGCTGATGATGCCGGTGCTGGTGGTTTTCGGCAACTTCATCGGCAATCTGGGCGGCTGGGTGGTATCCCATTATTACGCCAACATCAGCAGTTTCACCTACTTCCACTCCATCAAGGAGTTCTGTGAACCCTTCGACATGGTGGGAGGCATGGTGAAAGGGATGGTCTTCGGGGCCATCATCAGCATTGTGGGCTGCTACAAGGGGCTGAACGCCAAGACCGGCGCCGAGGGCGTGGGCCTGGCGACAACCGCCTCGGTGGTGCTGTCCATCATCCTGATTTTCATTTTCGACTATTTCCTGACGGTGATCCTCTATGTGTGACCGGAGCATGTGGCTGCGGTGGCGGAGGAGAACCTGTTGCGAGAACGGCGGGGGACCGGTTCCCGGCGCCGATAGAGACCGGCGGCATGCCGGCACAGGCAGGCGGAGACAGAGCCGCTGTCCTGACGACAGGAAGAATTGTGAGGCTGTATGAAAGAACCATTGATTTCCATCCAGAATCTTCATATCGCGTTCGGTGAGAACGAGGTCCTGCGGGGTGTGGACCTGGATGTCTATCCGGGTGAGACCCTGGCGGTGATCGGGCCTTCCGGCTCGGGCAAGAGCACCATACTGCGCGTGCTCATCGGCCTGCTGGAGCCTACGGGAGGCAATATCTTCATCCGGGGCAACGACGTCACGCACTACACGGAGGAGCAGTGGAACAAGCTGCGCACCCGGATGGGCATGGTGTTCCAGTACTCCGCCCTGTTCGATTTCCTGGATGTGGGCGAGAACGTGGCTTTCGGCCTCCGGGAGCATTCCGACCTGCCGGAGGACAGGATACAGCAGACGGTGGACGAGCTGCTGGAAGTGGTGGGGATGACCGACGCCAAGCACCGGTTCCCCTCCCAGCTGTCCGGCGGCATGAAGAAGCGGGTGAGCCTGGCCAGGGCGCTGGCCTTCCGGCCCAGCATCGTGCTCTATGACGAGCCGACGGCGGGACTGGACCCCATCCGCATGATGAATATCAGCCGGCTCATCCGGAAGACCCAGGAGCGGTACCATGTGACCTCGGTCCTGGTGTCCCACGACATGGAGTCGGTGTATGTGGCGGCGGACCGGATCGCCATGCTGGACAAGGGGCGCATCGCCGCCCTGGGAACCGTGGAGGAGATCCGCGGCTGCGACAATCCGGTGGTACAGAACTTTATTCATGGAATTGATGATACGACGGAGGGATAAGAAATGAAGGCAAGCGAAGTGAAAGTGGGCGCGCTGACCCTGGGAGGAGCCATCCTCCTGGCGGGAATGGTCAGCTTCCTGGGCGCGTTCCGCCTGTTTGACAGTGGATATGAGCTGCACGTTTCTTATCCTTCTGTCTCCGGGCTCATGGTGGGCAACGTGGTGCGTTACGCCGGCGTTCCCATCGGCAATGTGAAAGCCATGAAGGTGGACCCCGACAAAGTGGTGGTCACCATGCATGTGAACAAGGGAATCCAGATTCCCCAGGAGGCGGTGTTCTCCATAGGCTCCGACGGTGTCATGGGCGAGAAATACGTGGACGTGCTGCCGCCCCAGAAGGTGAGCGGCGTCTATATCAGCCCCGACACCAACCTGACCGGTGTGCCCGGCACGGGACTGGACCAGTTCATGGCCAACTCCAGCAAGGTGCTGGACAAGGTGGAAGGCATCGCTGACGCGCTGAACAACGTTTTCGGTGACAAGGAAGTGCAGAAATCCATGCGCGACGGCTTCATCAACGCGCGGGAGATCAGCAACAACCTGAACACCTTCACCCGGGTGATGGCCCGGGCGGCCAGCGAGAACCAGAACGAGATCCGGGGCACCATGCTGCAGATCCATGAGATGAGCATGCGGATGAACGCCGCGGCGGCCCATATGGAGAGCCTCATGGCAGGAGCCGACGCCAACGGCGAGACCGGCCGGCATGTGGCGGAGATGGCCCGGAACCTGGCGGCCACAAGCCGTCATGTGGAGGAGGTCTCCAGTGTCCTCTCCGACGTGGCTACGGACCCCGAGACCAAGAAAGACCTGCAGGCCACCATCCATAACGCCCGCAGCGTGACGGCGAGAGCCAACAAGGCCCTGTCCGTCTTCGACGGGGTGAAGTTCAAGCCCCAGGCGGACATCATGCATAATGTGAAGGGCAGCGACTGGCGGGCCAACTTCGGCCTCCGGTTCGACAAGCCGGAGAAACGGACCTTCACCTACCTGGGAGCGGCCAGCATCGGTGACGACACCAAGCTGGACTTCTATCTGGGCAAGACCTGGCACGGGTTCGACCTGAGCGCCGGCGCCATGCAGGGCGATTTCGGCGTGGGACTGGGCTACAACCTGGGCAAGGATTTCCGCCTCTATTCCCAGCTGTACGATTTCGGCGACAGCAAACTCCGGGTGGGCGGCGAGTACCGTCTGAAGCGGGACATCTACCTGGTGGGCGAGAGCCTGGACGTGCTCCACGGTGACCGCACCGACACGTACCTGGGTATCCGCAGTTATTTTTGACCTTGACTACCCTACGGGAAAAACGATATAATCAACGTGCTGACTAACCAGTCAGAAGGGAGAGGAAACACATGAAGATCAATAAATACAGCAAGAAAACCGCCTTCCTGGGCGCTGTCCTGACGATGCTCCTGGCACCTTCCGCCTTCGCGGCGGAGACCATGGCCGTGGACCTGGACACCGCTATCGCCAAGGCGTTCGCCACCAATGCGGATATCAAGATCGCGGAGTACAATCTGGACTCCGCCCGGGCAACCTACAATGCGGCCCGTGAGAGCTATGGCCCCAGCATCAGCTTCACCCACAACATGGGCAGAGGCGGTCTGTGGGACAATGACGATTTTCTGAAGACCGGTCCCCGTCTGGGGCAGGAGCGGCTGAACAACAGCTACTCCACCACCGTGAAACTCACCATGCCCATCTATACCGGCGGGCAGCTGGAGGGCAACACCGCCCGTGCCAGAGCCAATTACCGGGCCAAGGTGCTGGGAGAGGACCTGTCCTACATCAATCTGAAGAAGAAAACCACCGACGCGTACTTCAACCTGCTCCAGGCTAAAGACGCCAAAGAGGTGTGCGAGCAGTCCGTCAGCACCCTGAAGAACCATCTGAAGAACGTGCGCGCCCAGTACGAGGTGGGCGTGGTGGCCAAAGTGGACCTGCTGCGCAGTGAGGTGGAGCTCACCAACGCGGAGCAGAACCTGATCAAGGCCCAGAACAAGTACGATCTGGCGGAAGCCAATCTGGACAATATCATGGGAGTTCCCCAGGATACCAAGCTTGTCCCCAAGGAGGAGCTGGGTTACGCCCCCTATGACGGGAACCTGGACGAGTGCATCGATTACGCCATGGTCCACCGGAGAGACCTGCAGCAGAGCAAGCTCCGTGTGGATGCGGCCCGGGGCGCGCTGAACATCGCCAAGAGCGGATACCGTCCCCAGGTGGCAGGCATCGCGACCAACAACTGGAAAGACTCCAAGTGGCCCGGTGACGAGAACGAGAACTGGTCCGTGGGACTGAATGTGAACATGACGGTGTTCGACACCGGCGTGACCCGTTCCAAAGTGAACGCCGCCAAGAACGACCTGCTGGCCGCCCAGGAGGCGTACCGTCAGGATATGGACCTGGTGAAACTGGATGTCCGCAGCTGCTACTACGACCTGCGTGACGCCGAGAAACGTATCGCCACCACGAAAGTGGCGGTAGCCAAGGCCGAAGAGGACTACCATATCGCCCAGGTGCGCTATGAGGCCGGCGTGGGCACCAACACCGACGTGCTGGACGCCCAGGTGGCGCTGACCGGCGCGCGGAACAACTTCAACTCCGCGCTGTACGATTATAACGCTTCCCGCAACGCGCTGAACACGGCCATGGGCATCGCCGCCAGACCGGAGGGCCAGCCCTATAGCACCGGCAAGGACAGAGTGAAGACCACCCGCAGCCTCTATAAAGAGGCGGTGGCCACCACCGACGGGAACAAAGCCGGCAGAGCCCAGGTGAAAGCGGCGGAGAAGAGCCGCAGCCAGGGTCTGAAGGAGTACCGCAAAGAGAGAAGAGAGAAAAAGGCCGCAGCCCGTGTGGCTGAGAAGAGCGACGCCGCGGAGAAAGCGGACAGCGCCGAATAATCCAACGGAAAACAGAAAACCCGCCGACAGGGATGCCGGCGGGTTTTGCTATAAGCGGAGAGAAGCCGGACCGGAGGATGCCGGCTGTCCGGTAGGGACGCATATCTGGAGGTGGAAGAATGAGGTTTTTCCGGATTCCTCCGGTGACATTTTTGCTGCCGGACCATTGCCCGGGAAATAAATTCTGCTGAAAAGGGATTTGCTGTTGAGAAAATGTCCCATCTGGATGAGAAACATTTCACAAGACCGGCGAAATACGATATAATAATAAACTGGATATAAATCTTTATTTGCCGTATCCCGGTATGGGAGCGGCAGAAGATCCGGATTGGATAAACCCCGTGGAAAAGCGGGCGGGAAGCGGATGAGAAGGAGGCGGACAGATATGAGCAAACTGTATAAGTGGCTGCTGGCCGCCTTTGTCGCGCTTGCGCTGGCCTATGTGGCGCTGGTGCATCTGGTGATGCCCTCCGCCCTGGAGAAGGCGGGCCCCCTGCTGGGCAGAGAGGCCGGGAACTACATCAACGGCACGGTGAAGCTGGAGAACGTCCAGTGGCCGGGGAGCAACTATCTGGTGCTCAACAACGTGACCCTGTCCAACAAGGCGGGGGACCGGGTGGCCACCCTGCCCCGGAGCCGCATCTATATCAACCCCTTCATGCTGCTGGCCAAGGAGCCGGCACGGGCCCTGACCGCCGTGGTGCTGGAGAGACCGTCTTTGGACCTGCGGCAGGAGAGCGGCGGGGACTGGAACATCACCAATCTGCTGAAGCCATCCAAGTCCGATACCACGCCTTTCTACGGCACCCTCCGCATCGAGGACGGCCGTGTGGGGCTGAAGCTGCCCCAGGGGCAGTGGGAATACACTGTCAACGGAACGGTGGACGGGAAAGGCAACCCCACCTTCGCGGTGGATATGGAGATCGGTGCCGGCGATGACCGGCTGAAAGTGGAAGGCGGGCTCACCACGAAAGGCGTGGGCGCGCTGACCCTGAAGACGGACTCCTTCGATCTGGCACCCTACGGGCCGCTGGCCGCCCATTACGGCAAGGTGGAGGAGCTCCATGGCAAAGTGGCCGGACTGCGGCTGCGCTGGACCTATGACGGCAAGGACAGCCGCCTGGACGGGAAAGGCCGGCTGGAAAAGCTGGGCGGCGTCTATGGGGCCGGCGGGGAGAGAATCCCACTGGAGATCTCCGGACCGGTGACCGCCGCGGACAAGGAGATCTCCGTGAAAGACCTGGACGTCCGGGTGGACGGACAGAAAATCGGCCTGTCGGGCTATGTGGACCTGGCGGACCGGGACAATGTGAGAAGCCAGCTGAAGGCCTCCGCGGAGACTTTGCGCTGGAAAGATAAGGAAGTCCGGCAGGTATCCCTGCTGGCCCAGCTGCGGGACAAGGTGCTGACAGTGGCCGACCTGTCCTTCTCCTACGGGGAAGGGACGGTCCACGGCAGCGCCACCTATGAGCTGGACAGCGGCAAGGTCACCGGCGCCACGGAACTCCGCAAGATCGCGGTGCCCGCAGGAGCCGAAGGCCGCACCGCACTGGTGAACGCCGTGCTGGCCCTCAGCGGCAACGTGGACCGGGAGAAAGAGACCTATGCCATCCAGGCCGCGGCGGAAGCCGGCGACATCGCCTGGAACGGGCTGCTGGTGAAAGTGACGGACCTGGATGTGCTGGCGGAGGACGGGGACATCACCCTGCGCAACTTTTCCGGTTTCGCCGGGGATGGAGCCGTGGAGGCACGGGGCTTCCGCCACCGTGACGGTTCCCTGGAGCTGACGGGCCGTGTGGGCGCATTGCCCCTGGCACCCTTCCTGACCGTCGCCGGGGAGAACGGCAGCGGCACACTCACCGCCTCCTTCCATGCCGCCGGTATGGGAGAGGGACTGACGGTAGAGGCCGACACCCATCTGCGGTCCCTGGACCTGCGGGGGTTCCATGTGAACGAGGGCGACGGCAGCGTGGCCTACCGTGACGGCCGGCTTGTCTTTGACGGTTACCGGCTGGAGATGGACCAGGGAGAGAGCCTGCTGAAGGGCTCCGTGGACCTGCGGGGCGCACAGCCGGCGCTGGACCTGTCCCTGACCACGGAGAACGTTCGCCTGGAGCCGCTGATGGCGGCGGCCGGCGTGGACGGTTCCGTGAAGATCACCGGCAACCTGGACAACACCATGACCCTTACCGGCACGCCGGAGAATCTCCGGGTGGAGGGCGCGCTGCACATGTACGAGGGCAGTGCCGCCGGCTATCTGGTGGACGACCTGCGGGGCCGCTACCTGTACGAGAACGGTGCCCTGGACCTCATGGACGCCCGGATGACGGCGCTGTCCACCACCCTGACCCTCAGCGGCCGGATGAACAGCGACCGGAGCCTGCATTTCACCGCTACGGCGGACAATGTGGACCTGCAGCGGCTGCCGGTCCAGGACGACGATGTGGCCCTGACGGGTTTCGCCTCCCTGGAAGGCGAGCTCACCGGCACCCTGGACAGTCCGCTGTTCAGCGGCGCCGTCACCAGCGACCACATGACGGTGAACGGTGTGGCGGTGGACAACCTGGTGGGCACCCTGCGGAGCAACGGCAAGGATATCAACGTGCTCAGGGCCCGGGCCAACCAGCCCGGCTATGAGGGGATTCCCGCCGATTTCAAGGTGGACCTGGCCCTGGACCGTACGAAACCGTATCTCCAGGGCTCCATCGACATCACCGGCGGCAGTCTCAGGACCATGCTGGAGATGGGCAAGATGAATTATCCCGTGGACGGTATGGTGGTGGGCAACATCGGCTTCAACAAGAAGGGGCCGGGCACCGGCGCCACCGCCGACGCCCATGTGTACAATCTGAAGATCCACGACGTCCCCTATGATGAGATGGTTCTCCAGGCCCACATCAAGGACAAGGTCCTTTACTTCGACAATGTGCGGCTTCAGGAGAGCAGCGCTTTCAACAAAGAGGGCTTCATCGCCGTGGGCGGACAGATTGACTTCCGCAACCGGACCTGCCAGGTGGAGGCGGGCGCCATCCAGGCGGACCCCTCCATCATCACCGCTTTCATGGAGAATCCGGTGCCCCTGACAGGCACCATGGACGTGGTTGTCCAGGTGTCCGGCAGTCTGGACAATCCGGTGGGCAACGGCTCCCTCAAAGTGGAGAAGGGCAGCGTGGCAGGCCTTGATTTCGATCTGGCCACCGCCATGCTCACTCTGCAGGACGACCATATCCGGCTGGAGCAGTTCCTGGCCCAGCGGGAGACCTATAAACTGACGGCCGGGGGCGACATCCCCCTGGATCTGTTCCGGGCCCCCGGGCAGCGGAAAGACCCCAAGTCCCAGATGGACATCACCGTGGACTTCAACCAGGCCAGCCTGGCGGTGCTCAGCGCGCTGCAGCAGGTGGAATGGGGTCTGGGCGACACCCACGGCCAGATGAAAGTGGCGGGCACCCTGGAGGCGCCCATGCTCTACGGCAACCTGACGGTCCGGAGCGGCGCTCTGAAACTGGCCCAGATGAAGAATCTCATCGACGACATCAACGTGGACGTGGCCTTCAACGGCAGCGACGTGCTGATCCGCAACGTCTCCGCCACGCTGGGCGACGGCACGGTGGAAGGCAGCGGCACCTACGCCCTGCGGGCCGGCAAGGACCAGGCCTACTCCATCAAGCTCCACGCCCGGAACGCACAGGTGGACTCCGCCATCTTCCAGGGCCGCATCAACGGCATCATGGAAGTGGCCCCCTCCGCTTATCAGAAGAAGACGGAGAACGGCATGGAGACCCTGTACCGTCCGAAAGTCACCGCTAACGTGCGGCTGGACGACGTGATGGTGAACATGCCCACCATCCCCGAGTTCGAGCAGGGGAACAGCAACATCGGGCTGGACATCATCGTCAAACTGGGACCGAAAATCCATTTCTACAACAAGTACCTGTACGACATGTGGCTCAGCGGCGACCTCCATGTGCTGGGAAGCACGGAGTTCCCCAACATCAACGGCATGATCTTCGTGGACAGGGGCACCATCACCTATCTGCGGACGCCTTTCAAGATCCAGCGTGCTTTCGCCACCTGGACGGAATACGGCAGCGTCATGCCCACCATCCTGCTGAACACCACCACCCGCTTCAGCCGGTACCGCATCCAGCTGGATATCAGCGGTCCCCTGGAGCAGATGGACATGAAGCTCACATCGGATCCGCCCCTGTCCAAGGACGAGCTGATCCGGCTGCTGACCCTCCAGCGGATCTCCGCCGGCGGGGATGACCGGATCTCCAACGAGGACCTGCAGAACATCCTCAGCCTGGGCCTCCAGATGGAGGTGCTGGGCGACGTGGAGCGGATGGTCCAGAAGACACTGGGCATCGACGAGTTCAAGCTCTATGTGGGCAAGCTGGAGAACGGGGTGGACTTCGACAATTACCGGAGCCGCCGGGAGCTGACGCCGGAAGAGCGGGAACAGTACAATTTCCTGGTGAGCAAGAACCTGTTCGGCAAATGGAAAGTGGGCTACACCCGCAGCTTCGACGGAAAGTACAGCAACATATTCACACAGTACCAGATGACCGACCATCTGAACTTCACACTGTCCCGCAGTGAGAAGAATGAGAAGAAATACAGCATGGAATACCGTATCAGTTTCTAAAGGAGGGGAGTACATGTTACAGCAGTATCTGGCAGAATTGAAAAAAATGGAACTCCTCTCCCGTGAGGAGGAGCGGCGCCTCTGGGAGGAGGAGGCCGCAGGCAGCGAGACCGCCCATCAGAAGCTGATGGCGGCCTACCAGCCCCTGGTGTTCAAGACGGCCATGGCCTTCCGCCTGCCGGAGGACATCACCATGGAGCTGATCCAGGAGGGCATGGTGGGCCTGCTTGAGGCGGCGGAGCGTTACGACTACCGCAAAGGCGTGGCCTTCAGCCTCTTCGCCGTCCACCGTATCCGTGGCAGCATGTGCGACTTCCTCAGCCGCCAGTCCCGGAACGACACCCTGTCCCTGGACTGGATGCCGGAGGGTGGCTGCAGTCTGGCGGAGTTCCTGCCGGACGAGGACAATCCCCGGCCGGAGGAGATCGCCGAGCGGAACATGGTGTCCGAGAAAGTGACCGGCGCCATGGACAGGCTGCCCGCCAGGGAGAAGCAGGTGGTGGAGGGGATTTTCCTCCGGAACCGCACCGTGGCGGAGATGGCCGGTGACATCAATGTCACCACGAACCATGTCTACCGGCTGGAGAAACAGGGCGTGCGCCGTATCCGCGGCATGCTGTCCCG
>CALAZX010000279.1 GCA_937926555.1 uncultured Negativicutes bacterium
CCGCAGTTCCGCGGCATCAGGTTCCGCAAATTCCTATTTCCGGCGCATCACCAGGGGTGCCACCAGGGAGATGGCCGCAGCCACCAGGAAGAACACGCAGATGGGACGGGTGAAGAAGATGGAGGCGCTGCCATCGCTCATGATGAGAGAGCCCACGAAGTTCTGCTCCGCCATGGAGCCCAGGATGATGCCGATGATCACGGCGCTCATGGAGAACTCCAGCTTGTTCAGCACGTAGCCGATGATGCCGCTGGCCACCATGAGATACACGTCGTTCATGGAGTTGTTGTAGCTGTAGGTGCCCACGAAGGTCATCAGCATGATGAGGGGCAGGAGCACCGCCTGGGGCACGCTGGTCACTTTCACGAAGAGACGGATCAGGGAGAAGCCCAGGATGGCCATGACGATGTTGGCCACCAGCAGTCCGATGAAGATGGCGTACACATAGGGAGCCTTCTCCATGAAGAGCATGGGGCCGGGCTGGATGCCCTGCACCATCAGTGCGCCCATCATGATGGCCGTGGCGCCGTCGCCGGGGATGCCCAGGGTCAGCACGGGGATGAAGGCGCCGCCGCTGACGGCGTTGTTGCCCGCCTCGGGAGCCACCACGCCCTCCGGCTCGCCGGTGCCGAACTTGTCGCTGTGCTTGCTCCAGCGCTTGGCCTGGTCATAGGCCACGAAGCTGGCGATATCGCCGCCGGTGCCGGGCACGCAGCCGATGAAGGTGCCGATGGCGCTGCTGCGGAGCAGAGTGGTGAAGACCCGTTTCAGGTCCGCCAGGGTGGGGAACGTCCGGTCGATGGCCAGCTTCTGTTTCAGGCTGGACTTCTTCCAGTACTCCTCCACGCTCTGCAGCATCTGGGCCAGGGCGAAGACGCCGATGAGGATGGGGATGAAGCTGACGCCGCCCATGAGATAGGTGGTGTCCAGGGTGAAGCGGATCTGGCCGCTCATGGCGTCAATGCCCACGGTGGCCAGGAACAGGCCGAAGAGGCCGCCCATGACACCCTTGATGACGCTGCCGCTGGACACGCTGGTGATAATGGACAGGCCGAAAATCGCCAGGGCGAAGTACTCCGGTTTGGAGAACTGCAGGGCCACCTTGGCCAGCAGCGGCGCCATGACGATGAGACATACGGTACTGAAAATGCCGCCAAAAGCGCTGGCGGTGGTGCTCAGTCCCAGCGCGCGGCCGGGCTGATGCAGTTTCGTGGCCATGGGATAGCCGTCCAGGGTGGTGGCCACGCTGGCCGGGGTACCCGGGGTCTTCAGCAGGATGGCGCTGATACTGCCGCCGTAGATGGCGCCGCAGTAGATGCCCAGGAGCATCAGGATGCCCGCCATGCCCTTGAAGGCGAAGGCCAGGGGCAGCAGCAGGGCCAGGCCCATATTGACGCTAAGACCCGGCATGGCGCCGAAAAGGATACCCACCCAGACGCCGAACACCAGGCAGGCCATACTGAAAGGCTCGGCAATCATGCCTAAAGCCGCAATGATATCTGACATGATCCGACCTCCTAATCCAAGAATACCGACTGGGGCATGGTTGTCTGCAGCACATACCCGAACACAAGATAGATGAACAGCGTGACGCCCACTGTGGTCAGCAGGATCATCAGCTTGTTCCGGCATTCAAGCCGGTACATGATCAGAGGCACCACGCAGATGGTGGCGGGATAGAAGCCCAGCACGCGGATGGCGGCGCAGAACAGCACCACCACGCCCATCATGGCATAGGCCTGCCGTGTCCCCTCCGTATTCAGGGACACTTTGCGGATGGTCAGGTCGATCCGGTCCATCCAGGTATAGATGCAGAGCACCACAGCGGCCACCGCCATCCCCGCTCCCAGCAGGAAAGGCCAGAAACCCGGTCCGGGTCCCAGATCCGTCATCCCCAGGGGGAAGGCGGAGGCAGCGTGCATGATGCAGGCGCCCAGCAGCAGTCCCAGTAAAGAGACCACCATATTGCACGATTTCATAGTAAACATGACAAAACACCCTTTTTTTCCTTTTTTAACGTTTCTATCTTACCATAAATCGGAATTCGCTGCCAATAAAAAACCGCCCCCGGAAAAAGGGCGGTTTTCTTCTGAAAAGAGGAAGCGTGACCAGTAGACCTTGCCTCATACTCATTTGGATTCAGCTCCTGCTTCTTGCCAGGTGTACCGGCTTACAAATATATGAAAGACTGCGGCGCACTCTTCACTCCCACAGAGCTTAGCGGTCTTGGACGGGAATATCTTTTCACGGTCCCCAGTTTATATGCTACAGCGGAGTCCTTTCCTCTATAGTATTCATCAAAACTCTTCCGAGTGATACCGGCTTTCCCATGTGTCTGTTCCCAGATAGACTCCGGCTCACCCACCAGCACATCCACCACTTCCACCTCGCCGATGATCATGCCGGTTGGCGCAGTGGCATAGATAAGTATCCGGTCCACATGTTTTCTACATTTTGTTTTCCGGAACTCAAACTTTTTGCTTTCATCGATAATCGCATTAGCGAACTGCGGATGTATCGACAACAATATTCTGCACATCTTTCCCACCTGCCTTCAGAATCCAGGCAAACTCCTGGAATGTATATTCAATGTCATAAGGATGTGTATCAAACAGCCCCCAGTCTTTCAGGTTTTTGAAAATGACATTCTTTCCTTTGCCAAAAAAACCGTTGTAGACAAACTCAATCATCACAAGATTTTGCGATTTGGCATATGCTCTTCTGAGCTCTTCTTCGCTGAAAATCGTTTTGTTCCCACACAGCTTGATAAATTCATCAAGATCTTTCAGAACCTGGCCTCTTTCTTTAATATATTCTATTTTCGCAATGGTGGCAAATGATGTGATGCAGGACCGGTATTTTTTCACACCAGAACCTGTAAAAAGCCGATAAATAAAAACCGGATCTCCGACTTGCCATCTCAACTTTGAATAAGGCGTCCCAATGAAAATTTTGGTCATACCGTTTCCAGCCGCCTCATCCCAGAACTCCTGTTCCGTATTTCTCAATTCCGAATACGGTAGAATCCTGTCATGGAAGAAATCCCATATTGGCATCATTCTGGCATGCTCAAACCCGGGTTTGATATAAGGAAATGCCCGATAGACATCACTATAGTCAATTTCTGATTTCCGTTTCACATACAGCAGTTCATCTCCGGACGACTGACCTTCCGCAGATTTTAACGTTCCAGCACACTTAAAGCCGAATTTCTCAGCTAGAAAAATGATATCGGCATGATGAGAAAATACAGTCAGATATACTTCATCCACCGGAAGTTCTTGCCAGCGCCATAAAGCAATACCAAAAGCCCCTTCTCCCAAGCGCTGTCCCTGAAACCGGTCCGTCAGCTTAAGAGTGCCTATCTTCAACCTTTTCTGTCTGGGCAGAAATCCTTGCTCCAAGTCAATCTGCTCATCATCGTCCTCTTTCAGATATAAAAAAGCGCATACACCATCAGCATCCGCAAAAACAAAGGCTTCAGCCCTCAATGCCGCTTTTTTCCTATACCATTCGGTAAACCCTGGATAGTCCTTCTTCAAGGAATCGAAAAACGGATCTTCTAACGAACAATCACTGAATCTGCATCTCATGAATTTTCCTGCCATGTCTGCCCCCCTGCCGAAAGCATCTTATCCTTTTCCTGCGGTTTCTTTTCATTATACCATTCCTCTTGGACAGCATCCCCCTCTCCACACAAAAAGCCTCCCGTCCCGGGGACTCTCGGTCCACGGAGCGGAAGGCTCATAGGTCATGCGTTATGGTCCATCACAGAACCGCGATGGCTCATCTTTCTTATTTGCTCAGGAATTTGGCGTACATGGCGTCGTCGTCAGCCATCATCTTGTCGCAGTCAGCGCCAACGATAACGGTGGGGTCGATGCCCTGTTTCTTGAAGTAATCCTTGAATTCCTTGCTCTTGCATACCTTCTCGGCAGCTTTGCGCAGCACGTCCAGTTTTTCCTGGGGAGTGCCCTTCGGAGCTACCAGAGCGGCCCATGCGCGGATTGCCATGGGATGGCCCAGTTCCTTGAAGGTGGGAACGTCGGGATACAGCTCGCTGCGGGTATCAGCCATCACAGCAAGGATCTTCAGGTTACCTGCGTCCACCTGGCTCTTGAATACGCTGGGGTCGGCCAGGGTGGCGTCGATATGTTTGCCTGCCAGTGCGGCTGCGATGTCAGCGCTTCCCTTCGGATAGGGAACGTGTTTCAGCTGCACACCGAACTCCTTCTCGAAGTTCAGCGCGGCGATATGCCAGATGGCGCCGGTGCCGGAGTTGCCCATCTGCACTTTGCCGGGGTTGGCTTTGCAGTAAGCCACGAATTCATCCAGGTTGTTGTAGGGAGCGTCCTTGGGAACGATCAGAGCCGCGGGAGCCGCGATGGGCGCGCAGATAGCCGCATAGTCCTTGTTGGTCACAGTGGCCTTACCCTGATGGGGGAACATGGCCAGCTCTACAGTAACCATGCCCAGGGTATGTCCGTCGGGTTTCGCTTTGGCCAGATCCACCATACCGGTGATTCCGCCGCCGTCCGGTTTGTTCACGGGAACAAATTTGCTGCCGGGCAGCTCTTTCTGCATGAACTGGATCAGACCGCGGGCGCTGGTGTCAGTACCGCCACCGGGAGCCTTCGGGATGATCACGGTGATCTCACCGTCGGCAGGATAAGCGGCTTTCTTCTCGCCACCGCAGCCTACCATGACAAACAGCATGCAGACAAGCATCAGTAAGGATAAAAGTTTTTTCATGTGCTTAACATCCTCTCTTAGATAGATATTGAATTGTGAATATTGTACCATATTTTACAATAGTGTACTACCGTTCACAGGCGATTTTTTCCATATTTTTTTGCGGAATCTTCCTCTTACGGCCCTGTCATGCCGTTTCCCGCACCCCGCGGATCAGAAAAGCTTGCGGAACTTGCGGCTGGCGGCGATATCCTGCCAGCTGAGATAGATCACGGCGATGTTCTCCCGCTTGTAGGTGTAGGAGCACCAGAGGCCGCTGCGGTTGTAGGACAGAGACGGATAGCTGAACTCGCCTTTGCCCTTATCCAGTTTCATCAGCTTCTCCCACTCCTGCCCGTCCTCGCTGCCCATATAGAGGGTCAGCGGGGTCCGCTCGCCCCAGTTGCCCCGGACCGGGTTGCAGGCCATGAACAGTCTGCCGCCGGGAGTCCGGATCAGGTCGAAGCCGCTGTTGTTGTTGAAGAGCCGGGTGGCCCTGGGACTGGTCCACACCTTGCCGCCGTCATCGGAGGCGCTCTCATAGAGATATCCCTCGGTGCTGCGCATGAACATGTGCAGCCGGCTGTTCATCTCATGCCAGATCACTGGCTGGATGACGCCCCGGCCCTGGAAGCTCTGGCTGCTCAGGGGAGGCAGATTGGCGGTGTTCACGCCTTTCTCCGACTCCCGCGCCGGAGCCCGGGTGAGGTTGTCGTCCAGGAGGCTCAGCTCCAGGACATTGCTGCGGGTCCAGGTGATACCGCCGTCGTCGCTATAGTCACAGAAGCAGCGCCATTCGCCCCGCTCCGTGCTACCGCCGGCGCAGATGCGGCCGGTGGGAAGCACCACAGGAGTGGCCCGGACAGGTCCCCGGCCGCCGCTCTCGTCACCTTCCACCAGCTCCCTGGGACGGGTCCAGGATACAGGATCTCCCACCCCGTCCATCACGTAGGTCTTCCAGTTGGCGATCCGGTCTCCCACTTTGAAGAACAGCTTCACGTTCTCCCCGTTGAAGAAAAGGACAGGATTCCAGCAGGCCTCCTCGAAGCCGGTAAGACACACCGGCTCGCTCCACACCATCTCGGTGTGTTTCTGGGCCACGGTCTTCCCGTTCCGGTCCACCGCTTTGACCACCGTCCTCACCGGAGAAGCCTGGGAGAACCAGATCTCCGTGTCGGAGGCCCCTTCCCTGCTGCCGCCGAACCAGGCGCAAAGCACTTTCCCGTTAGGCAGCGCCACCAGCGAACTGCCATGGCACATGGCAGTGGGCAGGGTCTTGCAAATCATCTGTCTGAACAAAAAGTACCACCCTTTCCTGAAAAAGAATCCGGCCCGTTTTCCGGACCGGCTCCCCCATTCCACATCACACTCTTTTATCTGCATCTATTTTATCACATTTAGGAAAGTTGTGCGGGGTTGTCCTCAAGTTTCTTTTTTGCAGCCCGGAAAAAGGGGGAAAAACGCGAAGTCTGAAGCGAGGGATGGGAATCAAAAAACAAAACGGAAAAAGAAAAAGCCGGCTCCCGAAGGAACCGGCTCCTGTATTCATCCCGCCTTCCGGCAGGGGACACTCTCTTCTGCTGTCAAGGAGGCTTTGTGACGCCTCAAAATCCGCTCACCCTCTGTGCTTCCGGTGGAACTCGTCCATGAAGTCCGCCAGGGCCTGACAGCCCTCCAGAGGCATAGCGTTGTAGATGGAGGCGCGGATGCCTCCCACGCTGCGGTGGCCTTTCAGTCCGCCCAGGCCACGCTTCTTCCCTTCCTCCACGAACTCCTTCTCCAGCTCCCCGGTGGGCAGGTTGAAAGTCACGTTCATGAGGGAGCGGCTGTCCTTGTCCGCCCGTCCCAGATAGAAATCGGGATGACGGTCCAGGGCGCCGTAGACGATCTCCGCCTTCTTGCGGTTGGCCGCCGCCACCGCCTCCAGGCCGCCCTGCTCTTTCAGCAGGCGCACCACTTTGCCCACCATGTAGATGGCGAACACCGGCGGGGTATTGTACATGGAGTTCTTGTCCATCATCACCTCGTAGTTCATCATGGTGGGGAGCTGCTTGCTCCGCCCCTTGACGAAATCCTTCCGGGCGATGACCAGCACCGTGCCGGCGGGGCCGATGTTCTTCTGGGCTCCTGCATAGATGAGGGAGAACTTCTCCACAGGGATGGGACGGGAGAGGATGTCCGAGGACATGTCCGCGATCAGGGGCACGCCGTGGGTCTCCGGATATTCCAGATACTCCGTGCCTTCGATAGTGTTGTTGCCGGTGATATGGAGATAGGCGCAGTTTTCCGGCAGCCGGATCTCCTCCGGCTTGGGAACCCGGCGGAACTTCTCCTCCTCGGAGCTGAACACCACTTCCGTGGCCCCCACCTTCTCCGCCTCCTCCAGGGCTTTCCGGGAGAAGGATCCCGTCACGGCGTAGGCGCCGGTCTTCCCTTCCTCCAGGAAATTCATGGGCACGCAGCTGAACTGCAGACTGCCGCCGCCCGCCATGAAGAACACCTCATAGTCCTCCGGCAGGTGCAGCAGCTCCGCGATGTCCCGCTTCGTATCCTCCAGCACTTTCTCGAAGGCCGGACTGCGGTGGCTGATCTCCAGGATGGACATCCCTGTGTCCCCGAAATCAAGCAGCTCCCGCTGTACCTCCTCCAGCACGGCCAGCGGCAATGTTGCCGGACCGGCGTTGAAATTATATATCCGTTTCACCCTTATGCTCCTCTCTCTGTCCGGTTATCCCGGACCATGTTGTCGTCAGATCAGATGTACCACCATACCGTCCCGCAGTTTGGGCTCGAACCAGGTGGATTTCGGCGGCATGATCTTGCCCGCGTCAGCCACATCCATCACTTCCTGCATGGAGGTGGGATACATGGCGAAGGCCACTTTCCACTTGCCGGAGTTCACACGGTCCTCCAGCTCCTTCAGCCCGCGGATGCCGCCGACGAAAGCGATGCGGCCGTCCGTACGGGGATCACCGATTTTCAGCACCGGCGCCAGCAGGTTCTCCTGCAGGATGGACACGTCCAGGGAGCTGATGCTGTCCTCCGGGTCATAGGTGCCGTCCTTGGCTTTCAGTGCGTACCACTGGCCGTCCAGGTACATGCCGAAGAGATGGCGCTTGTCCGGATGGTAGGTCTTCTGCACCGGGCAGATGGTGAACTTCTCCGCCACCTTCTCCATGAACTCCTTGTCGGTGAGGCCGGCCAGGTCCTTCACGATGCGGTTGTAGTCCATGATGTACATCATATTGTCCGGGAAGATCACGGACAGGAAGTACTCGCTCTCCGCATCAGAACCGCCTTTGAGGCTGTCAGCCACGCGCATGGCGCCGGCGCATCGGTGATGGCCGTCGGCGATGTAGAAGTTGGGCACGTCGGCGAACAGCTTCTGCAGCTCCCGGATCTCCAGCTTGTTGTCCACCAGGTACAGGGTGTTGCGGATCCCGTCGTCCGCCACGAAATCATAGACAGGGGTCTTCTCCCCCATAAGTTTCAGGATGTAGGCGTCAATGTCACGGCGCTGTTTGTAGGTGAGGAACACCGGGCCCGTCTGAGCTCTGGTGGCGGTGATATGCCGCACACGGTCCTGCTCCTTGTCGGTACGGGTCAGCTCGTGCTTCTTGATGATCCCCTTGCGGTACTCGTCCACCTTGGAGCAGGCCACCAGACCGATCTGGATATGCTGGCCCATCCGCTGCCGGTAGATGTAGAGGCAGGGCTCTCCGTCCTGCTGCATCTGCCCGTCCCGGATATATCGTTCCAGGTTCTCCGCCGCCGTTGCGTATACCGCGTCGCTGTAGGGGTCGACGCCGGAATCCATGGTGGCCTCGGATTTGGTCACCGTGAGGAAACTCAGCGGATGCTTGCCGATCTCTTCTCTTGCTTCATCCGAATTCATCACGTCATAAGGCAGGGATGCGATCTCCTCTGCCAGCTTGCCGGTTGCCCGCAGACCGCGGAAAGGGCGAATGGTTGCCATAGATAAAACCTCCTTGAAATCTTTTAAATCTATCCGTCCGCCGCCGGATTGCGGCAGGACAGGAATTTTCATTTTTACATAACACTATAATTATAGGAATAAAGTCCGCAGAGTGTCAACTCACGCACCATTTTTCCGTTTTGATTCCGGATATATGCTTTTTTTATCCAAAATAGTGTAAACTTGTTGACACCTTGTCGCATTTCATCCCATCACCCTTTATAATAGAAGATGTACCGAAAGCATCGAAAAGGAGATTTGACGTGACCAATACGAGCATGATAAAGACGACAAAGATTGACAGATCAACAATAAATAAATCCGGCGTAAAAATTCTTTCCGGCGCACCTGCCGTATCCTCCCCGGAAAAAAGCCGATCCCTTCTGCGCTCCTGCCTGGCCGGGGTGCTGGCCGGCACAGTGCTGCTCACCGCAGTCCCCGCAATAGCCGCAGGAGCGCCCCGGGCCCTGCGGAAAGGGCAGAACAGCCCGGTGGTGGTGTCCAACCTCCCCGTGACGGTGTCCCCGCAGGAAGGCAGCAGACAGACCGTACGGAAAAAAACTGATGGCAGGAATGCAGGCCCCAGCCTGAAAAACGCCACCATGAAAAAAGGGGATAAAGCCGTCACTGCCACCAAAGCCTCCGTCCGTAAAAACGCAGCCGTCCGGGCGCCGGAATCCGCCAAGACAGCTCCGGCCGCTGCCGAAAACCCCCGTGACACCCGCATTTTCCCGGTGCAGAACAGCAAGGAGAACCGTTTCTCTCTCCTCGCCCCGGAGCGGACACGGAATCTGGACAGCGCCCTGGAATCCATGATCGGCGGAACCGGCGAGAAGGTTCCCGGTCTGGGCGTCATCGTCTACAGGGACGGCAAAGAGGTGTACCGCCGCTTCCTGGGAAGGAGCTTCATCAGTCCCCGGAATCCCGCCTGGGACCAGCCCCTCACCGCGGACACCCGGTTCCGGGCCGCCTCCCTCTCCAAAATGTTCACCGCCCTGGCCGTGATGCGGCTGGCGGAAAAAGGGAAGCTGGATCTGGACGCCGACGCCTCCCGCTACCTGGGCTTCCCCCTGCGGAACCCCCGCTATCCGGATGCGGTCATCACGCCGCGGATGCTGCTGTCCCACACCTCCTCCGTCCGTGACACGGAATACACCTATATCCCCTTCTCCCGCAGCGCGGCGGACCTGTTCCGGCCCGGCGGCGCCCTCTACGGGGACGGTGACGCCTACAGCCCCGCCGGCCAGCCGCCGGGAAGCTACTTCAGCTACAGCAACCTGAACTACATCCTGCTGGGCACCATGGTGGAGAAGATCACCGGGAAGCCCTTCGACCGCTATATGGACCAGGATGTCCTGGCACCGCTGGACATCGGCGGCAGCTACAACATCTACCGGTTCACCCCGGCGGAACGGCAGAAACTTGGTACCCTTTACCGCAAATACAGTGACGGCCACTGGGACCAGCAGGGTGCCTACCACGCACAGGTGGACGACCGGCCGCTGCCCGCCCTGTCCCGTGACGCCGCCGGCCGGACCCGCTACGACCGGTACGTCCCTGGCACTAACGCCGGCCTCTTCGCACCCCAGGGCGGCCTGCGCCTTTCCGGCGAGGAGCTGTCCCACTTTCTGGAGACAGTTCTCTCCGGCGGCAGCTTCAAGGGTAGACGGATCATCGGGGCGAAATCCCTGGAAGCCATGGAGACTCCGCTGTGGAACTACACCCCCGCCACCCCCAACGGCACGTTCAAGGACGATTCCATCGAGGCCTACGGACTGGCCCTGCAGATCTTCCCGGGAAGCGGTC
>CALAZX010000280.1 GCA_937926555.1 uncultured Negativicutes bacterium
GGTAAATTGCAAGTGCAAATTGAACACCAATATAATCAAGAAACATTATCCATAGCATAAACTTCATCGAGAAAATGGTCGAATAGCTCCGTTGGCGTATGGTAGCCAAGAATGCGACGCGGACGCTGGTTCAGCATATCGGCCATGTTCAAGACATCTTCATCGCTGAATGGCTCTATCGATTTACCCTTGGGAATGAAATCCCTCAGCAGCCCATTATGACGCTCGTTTTGAGGGCGCTCCCATGAGCTGTAAGGATGCGCGAAATAGATGGCGGTGCCTAGGCTCTCAAACTTGGATAATGTCTCGAATTCCGGGCCGTTGTCAGCGGTCATCGTCTTGAATACCTGACTAAAACGTTCTTTGCCGTATAGGTCCTGCAGCTTATTCATCGCATCCTCAACACCGGCACTGGTACGTCCTGAGATACGAATAGCTATGTAGTTGCGCGTTACCTTTTCCACAGCGGTAAAGGCAACGGCCTCGCGGCCTTCTCGCTGTCCAACAACCGTATCGATTTCCCAATGACCGATCTCGGTTCCTTCGCTGACGATAGCCGGGCGATCTTCAATACTACGGCCTTTCATGCGCTTGTTCTTGCGATTCCATTTTCGGTGTTGCTTACGCCCCAGCGCTTGTGGAACATCAAAAAGAGAAAGCGGCAGCTTGCCAGCCCAGAGCATATTGTAGAGCGTTTTGGTGCAGGGAATCTGCTCCGGCTGAAACAAGTTTTGCAGCCTGGCATGACCAACACAGGTATCCAATGACCACCGATTTTTGCGAATATGTTCAGCCATCCATTGGATGAAGGGCTCACAGTTATCGCTGTCAAGTTTACAAGGACGTCTAGCATTCCTGCGATGTTCCTTGTACGCCTGTTGGCCGCGTTTAGCTGTATACTTTGGCATTCGGCCACGACCGCCTTTACGCTCTGGTGTTCCACGTCGCAGTTCGTAATGAACGGTAGTGTGAGCACAACCAACCGCGGCAGCAATGCCGCGAAGCGAATAGCCCTGCTCATGAAGAGCCTGAATCATGCCACGCTCATCCAACGTGAGATGGTGACCCAGTTTACGACTTCCCTCGATTGTGTTAAAATTGGATTGATCCATAGTGATTACTCCTTTGTTTGTGATGCTTAGCAAAACCATTTTAACACAGGAAGTCACTATGGATTTTTATTTTTTGATTAACTGTTCAACTTCATTATACAACCGACCTTTCTTTTTTGTGAATACTGAATATTGATTTTCGGAGTGAAGACTGGTAATCATATATTATGACAAAGCCACTAGTTCGTTGCTATATGCGGGAAGCAAAACAATCCACAGCATAATAGGCGGAGGATGGGGTTGCAGTGAATGTGGAAGAAGGATTTTAATAAAAAATAACTGAATATTGGAATTTTTATAAAAATAATATGTGATGCAGGTTCACTGATTAAAAAGATGAATTTTCATCGTCAAGCGCACAAGCGGGTCGTTTCTATTATCGAGGTGAGTATCCAGTGACAAACTTGGTTTTGGCAACGTAAATCCATTCTGCTTTCTTTTGAAATTATTGGAGTGGAATAGCTGCTTATAATTATCGATTTTTTGGGATTTCCTGAAAATAAATAGTTCTAGGGGTGATCTTGATGAGGAATGTGAATAGAAAGTTGATGGTTTCGGTTTTACTGGCCACTTTTTTTGGTGCTTTCGCTGTGCCTCCGGTGATGGTGACCTTGGCGGAGACCGTAAATCCGGACCCGAACGTGCCTCTGGCCGCAGGCAAGCAGAATGGCTCCGTGGTTGTCGGTGGCAGTGGTAATACGATAGACAATGCGGATGCACAGCAGGTAGTTATTGTTGGCGGTAAGGATAATCATGCCAATGGCAGTTGGAGCACGATTGTAGGTGGTATTGAAAACAGAATCACGAAAGGCGACAAAGTTTTTATTGGCGGTGGTTATCAAAACAGTATTAATGGGGACTGCAGTATTATCATCGGCGGTATACAAAACCAGGTTGACGGCAAGGTGTCTTTCATCGGTGACGGCTGGGCCAACCACGTAATCAATGGTGATGGTACGGCTATTGTCAACGGTTGGGGCAGCAGCATTGATGGCAAAGTATCTTTCATCGGTGCCGGCCAGTCGGACAAGATCGTAGCTCCGTCCAGTTATCAGGATCCCAAATGGGGCAAACAGGATAATTATAGCGGCTCCTCTATTGCCGGCGGCCAGAATAATGAGGTTTACAGCGTGCATTCTTATATTGGCGGTGGCAAGCGCAACACGGTGAGAGGTCATGCCGGCACCGTGGCCGGTGGTTTCAAGAACGAGATTAGCGCAGGAGCCGATTTTTCCGGCATCAGCGGCGGCAGATACAACTATAATGGCGCCTCTCTGAGCAATATCGCCGGCGGTGCGATGAACATCATCACTGCAAAAGCCGGTGATAGCGTTGTCAACAGCACTGTGGCGGGGGGTTCGGCCAACCTGGTTCTGAGTAGCGACTCCGGTGTGCTGGGCAGCAACAATATCTTGGCCGGGAAGGACACCTATATCATCGGCAACGGGAACTCCGCGGGTGGCGCCAAGGTGCAGGGAAAGGGGCAGGACGCCAACGCTCTCTTGAAGGAGTTCAAGAAGATTTATACTGATTATATGGGGAATCCGAAGTCCCCGGAACAGAATATGGACAATGATTCCTATGAGAAGCTCCTGAACGAATATATCACCAAGGCGGAAATGACGGGAATCGATTCCTCAGGCTCGACTATTGTGGGGAACAACGTGAAGGTGTTGGGGAAAGACAGTGCCGTCCATGGCACTGATGTGACCACTACGGGCAACGATGTTACCATCATGGGCAAGAATGTGACCAATACGGCTGAGAACGCACATATCATCGGCAATACCGTGATAAACAATGGTGAGAACGCTGTTCTGCTGGGGAACAATCTGAACAATGACAAGAGCAATGTGGTCATCTTGGGTGACGGATCCACCGCGGAAGAGGAGAACACTGTCTCTGTAGGCAAGACAGGCGGAGAGCGGAAAATATCCCATGTGGCGGCAGGCGTGAAGGATACTGACGCCGGCAACATCAAACAACTGCGGGAAGGCGCCATCACCTACAAGGGAAACTGGACTGCGGCGCTTGGAACCGGTACGGTGGCAGCTGATAATGGCGAGCTTGTGACCGGCGGTACTGTGTTCAATGCGGTGGATCTGAAAGCTGACAAGACCACGGTAACTGACCTGAAAGAAAACGCTACCGGTGTGAATGTCGCCAACTGGGCGACGAAACTTGGTACCGGCGCAGTAGCCAACGGCGACACAAACCTTGTAACTGGTGATACGGTATTCAAAGTAACGGATACGAAGGCCGACAAGACCGCGTTGAAAGGCCTGGCGGACAACGCCACTGGTGTGAATGTCACCAACTGGGCAACGAAACTTGGCACCGGCGCAGTAGCCAGCGGCGACACCAATCTGGTGACCGGCGGCACAGTATTCAACGCCGTGAACGTGAAAGCCAACCGTGACATGGACAACCTGACCGAAGGCGGCAAGACTGTGGTCCGC
>CALAZX010000281.1 GCA_937926555.1 uncultured Negativicutes bacterium
CGCGCTGCTGGACATGCCGCCCACGATCTCGTAGCGCCCGGCCTCCAGGTGCCGTTCCAGGCCTCGCATCCGGGCGGTGAGCCGGAAGGCCTCCGGTGTCTTCACCAGATGCTTCTTGTGCAGCAGGTTGGCGATCTCCGCCGTGGTCATCCCCGGCTGGATCGTCACCATATACCTGCGTCCTTTGGCGAACTCCGTGTTGTTGCCGGTGAAGTACAGTGCCCAGTACACGCCCAGGCACAGCGCCAGCACCGCGGCAACCAGCAGAGGTACGCTCTTCTTCTCCAGTTTCATCGCTGCTCCGTTCCTCCGGGCGGCCTCTACCGCCCTCCACACTCTCTCGTCTCGCTTTCCCCGCCACACGCATGCTGCTGTGGAAACCTTCCTTCCGGTCTCCGCCGTCCAACGGACGCCGCCCGGTGTCTGCCGGTGGGCGCCGGGATTCCGGCTTTGCCGCGAATCGCTTCCACAGCGGGATGCAGGGGGCATGGAACAGAAAAATGCCGGACCGAAGTCCGGCATCCCTCAGCGGATTTTATTCTTCCTCTTCGTCAAAAAGCTCCTCGTAGGCTTCGCGCACTTTCTCGAACTCTTCGTCCGTGGGAGCCACGTAGGTTTCCTGACCGTCCTCGCCGAACTCGATTTTGGCGATGATCACCATTTCCTCATCGTCCTCGTGATGATGTTCGGGGTCGCTGCAGTCACAGCCGCAGCCGCAATGGTCCTCGGCTTCCGGGTCGAATCCCACCAGGATGGCGAAATTGCTGCCGTCCACCGGAATCACCATTTCCTCATGGTAGTAGACTTCATGGCCTTCGTCATCGGTCATGACCACGATGCTCTCTTCCTCGATGTCTTCCATGCCTTCCAGCTGTTCGTCCAGCAGGTCGTTTACGTTCTTTGCATCTTTCTCAGCCATAGTTTTCTCCTTTTACTCACGGACCGGATAGTTCCGGCACCCACACAGTCGTTCTCTCCCGGTGCCAGAAGTCCGGTCTCCGAAGTTGTATTCTTCAATAAATTTATATCATACCCGCCCTCTGATGTCAATTTAAGACAGGTCCGCGGAGGGCTCCTTTCACACTTATTTCAAGCTTTTCCCGGAGGGCTCCGGAAGCGTGCCGGAAATCCCTCCGCCCCGACGGCACAGGGTCTTCCCCGGTCTCAGAACAGGGACCAGGAGATCCGTTTCCCCGGGGTCACCACGGCGTGACCCTTCTCGTCCAGGCGCACGTCGGCCTCGTACTTGCTCCGGCCCAGTTTCACCACGCCCCGCTCCACGGAGAGCTCCCCGTTCCGCACGGTGAGCATGGCTTCCATGTAGCGCAGCTCGTCGGACACATCCTTGCCGTCCTTCTCGTAGTAGAAACGTCCGTCCTCCAGCTGGAAGACGCCGTCGCCGGTAGCGCTGTTGGCCTCGTTGGTGCCCTTCACCGCCAGGTTCACATAGAGCAGGCCGGTGATCCGGTTGTCCGTGAGGGCCGCCGCGTCAATCCTGCGGCCGGCCACCGTGAAGGTGTAGTCCCGGCTCGCCAGGTCCACCGCGCCGTTGACGGCAACTTTACCGCCGCATTTCCCCCAGGTGTCCTCCAGCACCAGTTTCCCCTGGTGCTCGCGGAACTTGCCGGTCACATCGGTGAGAGGCAGTCCGGGAAGGGGGATGAACTGGCTGGTGAACTCGCCCCGGAGGTCCGGCTCCAGCGCGTTGCCGGTGAGAGCGCCTCTGATGTTGAGGCTGGCGTCGTCCAGCACCATGCCGCCGCTGACAGCCTTGGTGGCGAAGTTCACGGCCTTGAACTCAAGGTCGAAGGAGGGAGGATTCTTGGTCCCCCTGCCGCTGAGGATCTTGCCCTTCACTTCCAGGGGCATGCCGTTGATGCGGATGGCCAGGCGGTTGATGTCCGCCTCGTCCCGGGTGGCGAAGAAGTTGGCCTCGCCCTCGGTGAAGCCGCAACCGTAGACATTGCCCGCCAGATTGCCGGCCTTGCCGGACAGGTTGAAGTGCCAGCCCTGGCTGTCCCTGCTACCGCTGATGGTCAGGGTGGGCACCACGCCCTCCTTCACCTCGATGCAGCCCAGCTCGGGATACAGCGCCATCAGGTCGGCCACCGCCACGTTCTTGGCCTCGCCGGTGATCTTGGCCTGCTTGTCGTTCTTGTCCAGGTGGATCACCAGGTCTGCGTCATCCTTCCGGGCGGTGGCGCTGAACTTCAGCGCCGGATATTTACGGAAAGCCCCCTGGACGTTGAGCTTGCCCAGGGACACCTCCTTGCCGTTGGACATCAGGTTGAAGGTGCCGTCCTTGATCTCCACCAGGCCTCTGAACCGGGTGGGCTCGATGACCTTGCCGGTCTTGTTGCTCATGTCGGGCAGCGCCGGCTCCCCGGCGAATTTCACCGCCTTCAGGATATCCAGCCCCTGCCCTTCCTCATAGGTCCCGTAGAACACGGGATGCTCCATGACGATATTGGTGATGGAGCCGATGTCCGGACCCTTCTTCAGGGCCTCCAGGAAATTCACCGACAGGGTCACGCGGGGAATCTCCGCCTTCACCCGGCCGTTAGGAGTCTTCCAGACCAGCTCCCGGATCTCCACGTCGCCGGCCAGCCCGGCACCGATCCGGTCATAGGTCAGGGTTCCCGTGACCACGTTCTGTTTCGCCAGAACCTGCTCCACCATGCGGGCCGCCGTGGCGCCGCCCATCTTCACCAGCAGTCCGATGAGGATGAGGATGGCCAGGGCCGTGCCCATGATGACTTTTTTCTTTACTGAGATCTCTTCCAAAATCTATCACCTGTGATTCTCTAGTCTATGCGCCGTGAGAAAAAACGCCCGCCGCCCTTCCGGACAGACGGGAGCGCCATCCGGCAATCCGGACGGCCCTGTCTTCTCCTACCGGCACATGGTCTTGCTGTCCAGGTAATTCTGCAGAATCACCACAGCCGCCATCATGTCGATGACTTTTCTTCTCTTCTTGCGCTTCAGGTCGGCGTCGATGAGCACCCGCTCCGCCGCCACGGTGGACAGCCGCTCGTCCCACAGCACCACGGGGATGCCGGGGAACCGTTGCCGCAGCTCCTCCGCGAAAGCCTCCGTCAGCTGGGCGCGCTCGCCCAGGGTCCCGTTCATGTTCTTGGGATAGCCCAGGACCAGCTCCTCCACGTCCCATTCCCCGATCAGCTCCGCCAGCCGCTGGAAGTCACGCTCCGGCGAGGTCCGCCGGATGGTCTCCACGCCGTTGGCTATCATGCCCGTCAGGTCGCTGACCGCGATGCCGATGGTGCGGCTTCCCAGATCCAGTGACATACTTCTCATCAGCCGTCAGCCTCCGATTTTCTTCAGGTAGGTCACCAGCAGCTCCTCCAGGAGCTCATAGCGCTCGTACTGGCGCAGCTTGTTGCGGGCGTCGTTGTGGCTGGTGATATAGGTGGGGTCGCCGGTGAGCAGATAGCCTGCCAGCTGGTCAGTGGGATTGTAGCCACGTTCCTTCAGCGCCTCGCAGATCTCCCGCAGGGTCTTCTCGATGGGTTCCTTCTTGGTGTTTCTGGTGAACATCATTGTTTCCTGTGATACTTCACTCATTATTTAACCACTCCTTTTCAGTGTTCCAGTCTTTTCCATTTGTGGGAGGGCCGTCGCCGGCCACGTTCCCGTATCATGGGGATACATCTATATTGTACCATACTCCTTTTCTTTCGTCATACCCTCTTTCACGGAAAAAGGTCATGGGGAGTATACCTTTCCGGGACTGTCGCGGCAGGAGACGGGCGACAAGGGCAAAAGATAAAAAGGGAAAAGAACAAAGAAGAAAGCTGAAAGAAAAGGACCGCCACCCCGTCCCGGGGCGCGGTCCCGCTTTCATCTCATTGTTTCCGGTCACTGCTTCCGGCGCCTCGGCCGGGCAGGCGCATATATCAGCACCATGCCGCTTCCGGCAGGGCGTCATTTCCGGCACATGTACTCGAAGGGGCAGTGGAGGCATTTCCCGGTCTCCGCCGGATACTCCTCTTCCCGTTTCTTCCCCGCGATGCCGTTGCAGAGCTCCAGGATCTCCTGCTCATAATCCTGATCCGGCATCACCCAGGCGCTGCAGTTCTGCAGGAAATGGAGGGACGCCTTCTCCACCGGCCGGCCGAAGACTTTCTCCACGGCCATCTTGTAGAGCTGGAGCTGCCAGGCGTAGCCCGCCTTGGCCTCCCCGTCAGCCGGGGGACGCCCCGTCTTGTAGTCCACGATCTCCAGTCCGCCGGACTCCGTCTCTCCCATGGCGTCCACGAAGCCGGTGATGTGGAAGGTCCGTTCCCCGTCGGTGAGGAGCGGCAGCTGGAAGCCCCACTCCGCCATGATCTGGCGGGAGGCGAACTCCCGGTAGAGGGGGGACGCCAGATACCGCTCCAGCATCTCCCTGCCCGGCTGCGCCAGGGTGAAATTGCCCCCGGCGAACTCACGGACGGCGTTGGCGTAGAACCGTTCCAGGTCGGCGGTGCCAATCCGGTCCATCCGGTTGCGGTAGACGGTACCCGCCGGCCCCTCCTCGGAATAGATGAAGCTTTTCGCCATCTGCTCCAGCACGCTGTGGACCAGGTTGCCCAGCCGCGAGGCGGGAAGCCTGTCCCCGCTCTCCACTTCCATGTCCAGCGGGGTGATCCGCTCCAGGTCCTGGTAGTAGTACCGTCTGGGGCAGAACTCGTATTCCTGGAGGGCGGAGGCGGAGAACCAGGTCATGCCCCGGCTGCCGTAGTCCGGCAGGGGTTCCGTCCTGGCCAGGAGCGCCTCCAGGTCGATCTCCCGGCGGCTCTCCTCCCGCTCGCCCTCGGGGATGCTGATCTCCTCCAGGCGCCGCACCCGGGTCTCCACCAGGTCCTTGCAGGCCGGCAGGGCCAGCCGGATCCGGTTCAGCAGGTCGGAGGATTTTCCCGGCTTCTTCAGCCCGTCCTCCTCGTCCCCTGCGGCCACGCTGCCCAGGAGGAAGAGCTTCTCCTCCGCCCGGGTCATGGCCACGTAGAGAAGGCGGATCTTCTCCGCCTCGTTCAGGGCCTTGTCCGTCCGCTTGATGAGGCTCAGCACCGGCGAGTCCGCCAGCCTGTTGTCCCCGTCGTGGAGCTTGATGCCCAGGCCCGGGCCGGACAGGTATTTCACCATGTCCGTGTCCCCCCGTCCGCTGCGGGACAGGAAGGGCAGGAAGACCAGGGGGAACTCCAGCCCCTTGGATTTGTGGATGGTGAGGATCTGCACCGCCTCGGGGGCATCCACCGTGGCGGCGGCCTCCTTGCGGTTGATCTCACGCATGGTCTCCAGGTACGCCGCGAAACCGCTCACGTCCCCCTGGCGGGAGACGGTGTACTGGCGGACAATCTCCCGGAACTTGCCGTAGTCCGCCACCTTCTCCGGTCCGCCGGGCTGGAGGGCCAGCACCGTCTCGGGCAGCAGGAGCTCCTCCATCAGGTTGCAGAAATCCTGCAGGTTCAGCAGCGCCGCCTCCCGGCAGAGCCGCCGGAGGATCTCCACGCCGCGGAGCAGGAGCCGCTCCTGTTCCGGCGCCATCTCCAGCTCTTCCAGCTCCAGGTCGCCGGTCTCGTCCATGCCGTCCTTCTTCCGGTCGGCGATGTCCTGTACCAGACGCCACAGGGACAGGTCCGCCAGGGAGCAGGCCTCCGCCTCCTCCCCGCCGGGCTCCTCCATGATCTGCCGCAGGTCCTCCTCCCGTTTCTTGCGGGCGCCCAGCAGCAGGCACAGTGACGTCAGCGTGATATCGTCGATGCCGAAATACACGGAGCGGAGCAGTCCCAGCAGGTATTTGTTCTCCCGGGGGGAGACCACGAAGTTGAACAGGGTCACCAGGTCCCGGATCTCGATCCGGTCGTAGAACCCTCTGCCGTCCACCACCGCATAGGGGATGCCGGCGGCGGAGAAAACCTCCTCCAGGAGACCCACCTGGGTCATGGTCTGCATCAGCACCGCCATGTCGCCGTAGCCTGCGGGCCGCGTGCCGCCCTCCCCGTCGGGGACAGAGCCGCTCTCCTTCTGGTCCCGGATCAGCTCCGCCAGCCACTCCGCCTCTTTCCGGGTGCTGAGAGGCTTCTCCTCCTTCTCATAGGCGGCCAGGCAGAGCACCGGCACCTCCTTCCCCGTCTTGTTGGGGTCCAGGGGCTCGTACTCCACCCCGCCGTCACCGCCGCTCTCCCCGGCGTCGCCGCCCTTGCCCGAGGCGAAGAGTGTGCCATCTCCCATGAGGAAGGGGAAGAGGCCGTTGCAGAAGTCCAGGATGGGGGCCGCGGTGCGAAAGTTGTCCTTCAGCAGCACCTCATGGCCGCCGGAATCCCGGATCTCCTCCCGGACTTTCCGGAACACGGACACGTCGGCGCCCCGGAAGCGGTAGATGGACTGCTTGGGGTCGCCCACCACGAAGAGCCCCTCGGGGCCCAGCCGGTCCTCCCCGCCGCTGCCCTGGCGGTTGCTGATGAGATAGATCAGCTTCCGCTGGCGGCTGTTGGTGTCCTGGAACTCGTCCACCATCACATAGCGGTACATGCCGCGGACTTTCCGCAGCACCGCCGGATGAGTCTGGAGCAGTTCCAGCGCCATCTCCTCCAGGTCGTCGAAAGTCAGCAGGGAGCGTTCCAGCTTCCTGGCACGCAGGTCCCGTTTCAGCCCGTCCAGGAAGGACTGCCAGCTGGGCATCAGTTCGCAGGCGCGCCGCATCAGGGGAATCTCCATGATCCGGTCGATGCCGTTCCTGATCCACTCGATACGGTCCTTCTCCTGCTGGGTGCCCCGTTTCCCCAGCTGTTTCCTCACATCCAGCAGGAACGCCCGGCTGGCGGGCTCCTCGAAGGTCTCCAGGGCGTCGTGGAACTCGTCCCAGCAGGCGCTGAGCACCTTGTGGTTCTTGTTCCCCGCCTTCAGGTCCGCCTCCACCTCGTCCCAGGTGGTGCGCACCAGTTCTGTCCGGGCCTCCTCCAGCTCCTCCAGAAGGGCTTTGTAGGGAGCCACCAGGTCCTCCTCCGCGCCGGGCATCTCCCGGACCAGGAGGGTGGCCATCTGCTCCAGCATCCTGGTGCTGCCGTACTCCTCGCAGAGCGCCAGGGTGGCCGGGTCCTCCTCCCGGAGGTTCTCCCGCAGGATCTCCCTTGTGGCCTCCTGGATGAACTCCGTGGCCTCGGTGTCCTCCGCCACGGTGAAGTTGGGATCCAGTCCGCACTCCACGGGATTGGAGCGGATCAGGTTGCTGCAGAAGCTGTGGAGGGTGCCGATCTGGGCACGGGACAGCTCTTTCAGCCGCTCGTTCCAGTAGGCGCCGTCCTGTCCGGAGACGATCTTCTCCCGGATGATCCGGCCCACACGCTCACGCATCTCCGTGGCGGCCTTCCGGGTGAAGGTCACCGCCAGGATCTCCGTGGCGGGGACGGTCTTCGCCGGGTCCAGCCGCCCCAGGTCCAGGATATGGACATAGCGCTCCACCAGCACGCGGGTCTTGCCGCTGCCGGCGCCGGCGGCCACCACCATGTTCCTCTCCAGTCTTGTGATGGCGGTCTTCTGCGCTTCGGTGAAATCAGCCATTGTCATCCTCCTCATCCTCTTCCCGGCTCAGCACACTGTGCCGGCACACATCGGCGGCGGGGCAGAAGCGGTCGCAGCCGTCGGAGGGGGTGGGCATGAACGCCCCTTCCCCCATCTGCCGCAGCATCTGCTCCACCCGTTTCGCCACATACAGCTCCAGCATGGCGGTGTCGCGGAGATAGCCGTTCTCCGACCGTTCCGCCCCCGCGTCCCCCACCAGCATGTCCAGGTCCTCCTGGCTCACGCCTTCCGAGGAGAAGGGCAGTGACGCCTGCCCGTTGGCGAAAACGAAGCTCTTCAGCCGTTTCGCCGGGTCCTTGGAGGAGTCGTGGAGGGAATAGTAGCCGCCGCCCACCACGGTCTCCCCGGGATGCAGCTTCTGCACCGCCAGCAGGTACAGGGGAATCTGCATGTCCGGATTCAGCATGTCCTTGGGGCTGTAGGCGGAACCGCTGCTGCTCTTGTAGTCCGTCACGAAATAGGCGCCGGTCCGGGGATTCCGGTCGATACGGTCGATCCGGCCCTGGATCCGCACGGGACCCAGCCCGGTACGCAGGGTGAAATGGCCCTTGCCGCCGGCGCTGAAATCCTCCTCCACGGCCCAGGGGACGAACTCCCAGTCCTCCGCCAGGCGCAGCTCCTCCGCCAGCCAGTTCTGCAGGTAGTGCCAGAGGATGTTCCGGTCGAACCGCCAGAAAGGTCCGTCATAGACCTCCCCCTTGTTCTCCATCTCGCGGCAGCATTCGTCGAAGACCTGCCGCAGCTCCTCTTCCCATAAATCATATTTGTCCCGGGAGCCCCGTTCCCCCAGGTGGCTCCTTACGAAGCGCTCCAGCACACGGTGGAGCAGGGAGCCCTTGGTCAGCCCGTCCAGGTCCTCCCCGGCGGGATTGTCCTCCTCCTGCCCCCAGATGCGGGTGTAGAGGAAGCGGAAGGGGCACTGGAGGTAGGCCTGCAGCTTGCTGGCGCTGAAGCGGTCCCCCACCCTGTCCGTCACGGCTCCCAGCAGGGACTCCCCCGCCAGGCGCCCGTTGAGGGCGGATTCCTCCCCCTCGTTCTCACGCTGCCGGTCGCTCTCCGCGGCCAGGCACAGGTCCTTTCCCGTCAGGTCACGGAGCACCGCCAGTGCGGCGCTCTCCGCCAGCTGGCGGCGCAGATCCTGCCGGGACAGCGCCGTCTCC
>CALAZX010000282.1 GCA_937926555.1 uncultured Negativicutes bacterium
TAGAACTTCAGGTAGAAGGTCTCCGGCACGTTCCACAGCACCGGATGGTCCGGCGCCTGCTGCCGCACCTCGATCTGGCGCAGAGTCACATGGGCGTCCTTCGCCGCGTCTTTCAGCATCTTCACGAACAGGTCCTCCCGCATGAAATGGCTGCAGGAGCAGGTGGCCAGGTAGCCGCCGCGGGGCAGCAGCTTCATGGCTTTCCGGTTGATCTCCCGGTAGCCGTTGGTGGCGTTGCCCACGGTCTTCCTGGATTTAGTGAAGGCTGGGGGATCCAGGATGATGAAGTCGTAATCCCGGTTCTTCTCCTCGGTGAGACGGTCCAGCAGCTGGAACACGTCGGACTGGACCACTTCCATCACGTCGGCCACGCCGTTCTTCCCGGCGTTGTGACGGGCCATGGACACGGCCTCGCCACTGACATCCACCGCGGGGACCTTGTTCGCCCCGCCTTTCGCCGCGTTCAGCGCGAAGGAGCCGGTGTGGGTGAAGCAGTCCAGCACGGTCTTGCCTGCCGCCAGCCGGGCCACGGACTGCCTGTTGTATTTCTGGTCCAGGAAGAATCCTGTCTTCTGGCCGTTCTCCACATCCACCTCATAGCGGATGCCGTTCTCCACGATTTCGGTGAGCACGCTGCCGCCGGCTTCCACGCCGTCAGCCTCGTACCAGCCTTTGTACTGCTCCATGCCCTCCAGCTCGCGGATCTTCACGTCGTTCCGCTCGTAGAGGCCGCGGATGTCCTCCCCTTCCTCCCGGAGGATCTTCACCAGCAGGGGGAAGATGATGTCTTTCCGCTTCTCGATACCCAGGGACAGTGTCTGGGCCACCAGCAGGTCGTTGTACCGGTCCACCGTCAGGCCGGGGAACTGGTCCGCCTCGCCGAAGATCAGCCGGCAGCAGTTGAAGTCCCCGCCAGGCATCACCGTGCGCCGGTATTCCACGGCGTAGCGCAGCCGCCGCTCCCAGAATGCCTCGTCGAAAGTGTCGTTGGCGTTGTCGGAGATGAGCCGCACCCGGATCTTGGAGTTGTCGTTGACAAATCCGGTGCCCACGTACTTGCCCTTCTGGGACCTCACGTCCACCAGATCGCCGTTCTCATAGTCCCCCTCGATGCGGGTGACCTCCTCGCCGAACACCCAGGGATGTCCGTCCCTGGCGCTTTTCTCCGCTTTTTTCGTGATATAGAATACTGGGTAATCTCTCATGCTTGCAATCCTTCCTCGTCTTTACTCCATGTGCCCCGCCCCGGTCCCGGACAGCTCCCATCCCGCTTTTCCGCGGGATTTCCGCCTGTCCCCGGCGTCTTTTCCCCTGTTCCGGCAAGTTCACAAGAGATTCATAAATATCCGTGAACCGCTTGCCGCCGCGGTTTTCCGCAGGAACCCCCGGCCAGCCGCGGCCGGCCGTATTTCCCGGGGGGAAAAAGTATGATAAAATATAATTGTTCCATGGCACATACTCAATATTCTTTAGTATACCATAGAATTATTTTTTTATCTTCCGGCAGAGAGGATATCTGCCACCATAAAATACGCAAAGGTGATGTTATGAGATACGATCCGATTCACGCCGGGATTTTCCGTTCCCGGCCCAACCGCTTTATCGCCCATGTGGAGATAGACGGGAAGGAGGAAGTGGTCCACGTGAAAAACACGGGACGCTGCAAGGAGCTTCTGGTTCCCGGCGCCACCGTCTACTGCGAGCGCAGCGGCAATCCCAACCGCAAGACCGCCTATGACCTGGTGGCCGTGGAGAAGGAGACCCCGAAAGGCAGGCTCCTGATCAACATGGACTCCCAGGCCCCCAACGCGGCCGCCGGCGAATGGCTGGAAAGCGGCGGGCTTTACCCCGACGTGACCACCGTCAAAGCCGAGCAGACCTTCGGCAGCTCCCGCTTCGACTTCTATGTGGAGCGGCCCGGTGAGCAGTTCTTCCTGGAAGTGAAAGGCGTGACCCTGGAGAAGGACGGCGTGGTGCTGTTCCCCGACGCTCCCACCGAGCGCGGCGTGAAACATATCCGTGAACTGATCCGCTGCCGCCGCACCGGTTACGGCGCCTACCTGCTCTTCGTAGTGCAGATGGCGGAGGCGGAGTATTTCACCCCCAACCGGGAGACCCACGAGGAGTTCGCGGACGTCCTGGCGGAAGCGCAGCGCTGCGGCGTGAAGATTCTCGCCTACACCTGCGATGTGACGCCGGACGGGATGAGGATCGCGAAACCCATCCCCGTCAGGATCTGACACAGTGAAAGGCCGGAAGGCCGCGCGGAATGTCCGCCACGCCTCCGGAAGAATATGAGCAACACCCGCCGGTCCTCCGGCAATCCATTATGAAAAGGAGATACCACCATGAAAAAAGCACTTCTGTTTATCGTCGCAATCGTCGTAATCATCGGCGGCATGCTGTTCAGCACCTATAACAGCCTGGCTGTCATGGACGAATCCGTCAACAGCCACTGGGCCCAGATCGACAACCAGCTCCAGCGCCGGAACGACCTGATTCCCAACCTGGTGAACACCGTGAAAGGTTACGCCTCCCACGAGCAGGCGGCCATCAAGGCTGTCACCGAGGCCCGCGCCAAGATGGCCGGCGCCAAGACCATCCCCGAGAAGAACGCCGCCAACAGCGAGCTGACTTCCGCCCTGAGCCGTCTGATGGTTGTGGTGGAGAACTATCCCAACCTGAAAGCGGACGCCAACTTCCGCGCCCTGCAGGACGAGCTGACCGGCACGGAGAACCGTATCGCCGTGGCTCGCCGCGACTACAACCAGCAGGTGCAGATGTTCAACTCCAAGATCCGCACCCTGCCCACCTCCCTCTTCGCAGGCATGCTGGGCTACCACAGCCATGAGTACTTCAAAGTGGAGGAAAGCGCCAAAGCTGTTCCCAAAGTTCAGTTTTAAGGGAGTGAGCCATGTATAGAGAAATGACCCGCCGGCTCCGGGAGCTCTTCCTGGCGGCCACGGTCCTCGTGCTGTGCTGCATCGGCGCCACGGCCATGGCGGAGATGAAGACCCCCGCCCCTCCCGCATCCGGGAGCTACGTGGTGGACCAGGTGGGCGTCCTCAGCCAGGACCAGCGGCAGCAGATCGACAGCCTGCTCCGGGAGCTGGACCAGAAGACCGGCGCCCAGCTGGCGGTGGCGGTAGTGAACTCCCTGGACGGCTATCCGGTGGAGGATTACGCCCTGGCCACCCTGCGCCAGTGGGGACTGGGAGACAAAAAGAAGAACAATGGGATGCTGCTCCTGGTGGCGCCCCGTGAGAAGAAAGCCCGCATCGAGGTGGGCTACGGGCTGGAGGGCGTCATGAACGACGCCAAGGCCGGCGCGCTTCTGGACCAGTACGCCCTCCCCTTTTTCCGGCAGGACCGGTACGGGGACGGTATCCAGGCCACCATCTACAAGATGGCCCAGATCACCGCGGGCGAGTACAACGTGAAGCTCACCGGAGTCTCCAGCGCTCCCGCCAGACCCAGGAAACAGGGAATCTCCATGTCCGAGATCATCCTGCTGCTGATCATCCTCTATGTCTTCTTCGGCGTCGGAGGAGGTAAAGGCGGCGGAGGCGGCTGGTATTTCGGCGGCTTCGGCGGTGGATTCGGCGGAGGCGGTTTTGGTGGAGGCGGCTTCGGCGGCGGTGGATTCGGTGGCGGATCCGGCGGTGGCGGCGGCTCCAGCAGAGGCTGGTAGTCCTCCCGCGACTCTCCCCAAAAAGCGCCTGCGGAAACAGGACGACCCTTACAGAAACAGAAAATCCTTCGGAACATCATCGCGATGTCCCGAAGGATTTTTTATGTCCGGATCAGAAGGGAACCGACCTCCACAAGTGCAGAGGCTTCCCCTCTCCGTCCTGATTCTGCCGATACCGCATCCGGCACCGGCTTGCTTCCATCGTGCGTCAGGCTGTCAGCCGCGTTCCTGCTGCTGCTTCTCCAGCTGGTCCATCCGGAGCATCTGCGCGGCCATCTGCGCCGCCATCTGCCGGATCATCTGGTCCTGCCGCTCCAGCTTCTCGTTGGCCTCTTCCAGCTGACGGTCCTGCACTTTCACCCGTTTCATCAGAACGGCCACCTGGTCGTCCGTGTTCAGGGAGACGGATTTGTTCCGTCCGAAGCGCCAGCTGATGCCGCCGTTCACCATGAAGTCGGACTTGGTGTTGTAAGCCAGGCCGCCATGGAACAGCAGGTCGTTGTTCTCATGATGGGCCATGCCCAGGGCGAAGCCGGTGCTGCCCTTGTAATGACCGATGCCCGCCATCATCTGGTCCTTCTCCGTGGGGTCGTAGTCCAGGGGTTTCAGCGCGGAAAGAGCCGCGGACAGGGCTGCCGTGCCTTTCATCCGGTCATCCACGTCCTTCACCTGACCGGCCAGAGCGCCTGCCGTCCGGACCACAGTGTCATCCACATAGTCCTTGTTCGCCGCGTCGGTCCCCTCTTCCGGAGCCGCCACGTTGACAATCCGGTTGCCGCCGTTGTCCAGTCCGTCCACAGTCAGGGAGACCGGGTTCTTCCCGTCCGCCGCGGGGGTGATGGTCATGCCGCTGCCCCGGATGGCGGTGATGTTACCATCCGCATCGGTGGCGGTGAGGCTTTCCGGACTGATGGTGATGTTGTAGTTCTCCTGGTTGGAGATGTCGATGCTGCCCGGTTTCACCTCGGTGGTGTTCCCGTAGGCATCCGTTCCAGTGCCGCTGCTGTCCTTGGCCTCCTGTGCCAGCTTCTTCGCCGCGTCGGCGGCGTCGAACGCGTCATCCGCGCGGTTCATGGCATTGTCGGCCACGTTCTTCGCGTCGGTGGCGATATCCTTGGCGTCAGTGGCCAGATTTTTCGCATCGCCTGCCGCATTTTTGGCGTCGTTCGCGATGTTCTTCGCATCGGAGGCGATATTCTTCGCGTCGCCCGCCACATTCTTGGCATCGGTGGCGATGTTCTTCGCGTCATCCGCCGTGTTCTTAGCGTCGGTGGCCAGACTCTTCGCATCGTTGGCCGTATTTCTCACGTCGTCCAGGTCGGTGATTTTCGCATAGGTGCTCTCCGCATCCTCCTTCTTCAGATACTGGGTGAGCTTGGTGTCCACCGAATCGTTGGTGGCGTAATCGTCCTGATCCGGAGCCGTCACCGCCAGATTGTTCAGGTCATCCAGGGTGGCGTAGTCCTCCAGCGTCGTCTCAAGATGGTTGGTATGGACGTAGTTCTGCAGGTGGTCGGACAGATGTGAATGCTTGACGTAGTCTGTCAGGTCCACCTCGCCACCAAGTCCCTCAATTTCCGCCTTGGTGGCATAGTCCGCCAGGTCGGTCTTCTTGGCGTAGGTGACTTCCGCGTTCACCTTCGTCTCGAAGGTTGCGTTGGCCGTACTGATGGTCATGTAGTCCGCCAGCTGGCTCTTCTCCGCGAACCGGCTGAGAGTCTCGGCCTTGCTGAAGAACCGGTCGTCGGCGTCAGCGGTAAGCAGATAGTCGTCCAATGCGTCCTTGGAGGCATACCGAAGATTGGCGTCATCCTCGGTCAGGTAATCGTCCAGCGCGTCTTTCGCCGCATACTTCAGGTCGGCATTGTCCTCCGTGATGAAGTCCGCAAGGTCTTCCGTCTTGGCGAAGCCAGTCAGGTCGCTATGTTTCGCGTACTTGCCGTCCGCATCCTCCTCCGTGATGAAGTCCGCGAGGTCTTCAGTCTTGGCCAAGCCCGTCAAGTCGCTGTGCTTCGCGTACTTGCCGTCCGCATCCGTCTCGGTGAGGAAGTCCGCAAGGTCTTCTGTCTTCGCGTAATCTTCCAGTGCGTCAAGTCTCGCATAATCCTGGAGCTCAACTTTCGTAGCCAGGCCGGCGAGATCCGCCTTCTCGGCGTATTTCTCGTCCAGCTGGTCGCTGCGGACGAAATCATTCAAGTCAGTCAGCTTCGCGTACCCGTTCAGGTCTGTGGTTTTCGCGTATCTGCCGTCGGCATCCGTCTGAGTGATGAAGTCCGCCAGGTCTTCCGTCTTGGCGAAACCAGTCAGCTCACTGCGTTTCGCATAGTCAGCCAGATCGGTCTTCGCAACGTATTTCGCATCTGCTGTGGCGGTCATGATGTAATCGTCCAAGTCAGTCTTTTGTGCATACTGTCCCAATGCGTCGGCCTTGCTCAAGTAGGTGCTTGCAGCATCCGTCTTCTCAAGGTAATTGGAGAGTTCAGACTTGCCGGCGTAACGCAGGTCGGCGTCGTCGGTCTTGATGTAGCTATCCAATGCGTCCTTGCTTGCGTATTTCAGGTCGGCCACATCCGTCTTGATGTAATCGTCCAGCGCATCTTTCGCCGCATACTTCAGATCAGCGTTGTCCTCTGTGATGAAGTCAGCCAGATTTTCCGTCTTGGCGAAACCGGTCAGATCGCTCTGTTTCGCATACTTGCCGTCTGCATCCATCTCCGTGATGAAGTCGGCGATGTCTTCCGTCTTGGCGAAGCCCGTCAGGTCGCTATGTTTCGCATAATCTGCAAGGTCAGTGGTCTTGGCGTAGTCTTCCAGTGCGTCCAGTCTCGCATAATCCTGGAGCTCAACCTTCGTGGCCAGGCCGGCGAGATTCGCCTTCTCGGCGTATTTCTCGTCCAGCTGGTCGCTGCGGATGAAATCATTCAGGTCGGTCAGCTTCGCGTACCCATTCAAATCAGTGGTTTTCGCATAGTCCGCAAGGTCGGTCTTCGCAGCGTATTTCGCATCTGCTGTAGCTGTCATGATGTACTTGTCCAGGTCCGTCTTCTGGGCGTATTATCCCAGTGCATCCGCCTTGCTCAGGTAGGTGCTTGCCGCATCCGCCTTCTCCAGGTAATTGGAGAGTTCAGATTTGCCCGCGTAGCGCAGGTCCGCATCGTCAGTCTTGATGTAGCTTTCCAACGCGTCCTTCCTTGCGTATTTCAGGTCGGCAGCATCTGTCTTGATATAGTCATCCAAGGCGTCTTTTGACGCGTATTTCAAGTCTGCGTTGTTCTCTGTAATGAAGTCCGCCAGGTCCGCAGTCTTGGCATAATCCGCCAAAGCGGTCTTCTCCGCGTACTTGGCGTCCGCCGTGGCGGTCATCATGTATTTGTCCAGTTCCGATGCCTTGGCGTACTTGCCGTCCGCATCGGTCTCCGTGATGAAACCGGCGATGTCTTCGGTTTTGGCAAAGCCATTCAGGTCACTGTGCTTCGCATAGTCCGCCAGGTCTGTGGTTTTGGCGTAAGCATCCAGCGCATCGAGTCTCGCGTAGTCCTGCAGCTCAACCTTCGTGGCCAGTCCTGCGATGTCATCCGCCTTGGCGTATCTGCCATCTGCAGCCGTCTCGGTGATGAAGTCCGCGATATCTGTGGTCTTCGCAAATCCGGTGAGATCGGTCTTCTTGGCATAAGTGGCTTCCGCATTCACTTTCGTCTCGAATTTCGCATCCGCCACGTTCGTCTGCATGTACTTGTCCAAATCGGTCTTCTGGGCATACTGTCCCAGCGCGTCCGCCTTGCTCAGGTAGGTGCTTGCCGCATCCGCCTTCTCCAGATAATTGGAGAGTTCAGACTTGCCGGCGTAGCGCAGGTCCGCGTCGTCAGTCTTGATATAGCTGTCCAGTGCGTCCTTGCTTGCGTATTTCAGGTCGGCAGCATCCGTCTTCATATAGTCATCCAGGGCGTCTTTCGCCGCGTATTTCAGGTCTGCGTTGTTCTCTGTGATGAAGTCAGCCAGGTCCGCAGTCTTGACATAATCCGCCAAAGCGGTCTTCTCCGCGTACTTGGCGTCCGCCGTGGCGGTCATCATGTATTTATCCAGTTCGGATGCCTTGGCGTACTTGCCGTCCGCATCGGTCTCGGTGATGAAGCCGGCGATATCTTCCGTCTTGGCGAAGCCGCTCAAGTCGCTCTGTTTCGCATAGTCAGCCAGGTCTGTAGTCTTGGCGTAAGCATCCAGTGCATCGAGCTTCGCGTAGTCCTGCAGCTCAACCTTCGTAGCCAGTCCCGCGATATCGTCCGCCTTGGCGTATCTGCCATCCGCAGCCGTCTCCGTGATGAAGTCCGAGATGTCTTCCGACTTGGCGAATCCGGTGAGATCCGTCTTCTTGGCATAGGTGGCTTCCGCATTCACTTTCGTCTCGAATTTCGCATCCGTCACGTTCGTCTGCATGTATTTGTCCAGGTCCGTCTTCTGGGCGAACTGGTTCAGAGCGGTCTCCTTATTCATGTAGATTTCCTTGGCATCTTCTTTTTCCAGATACTTGCCGAGAGACGCTTTCTCCGCATATTTCAGGTCCGCCTTCTCTGTGGTCACATACTTGTCAAACGCATTCTTGGTGGCGTACTTGTCATCGGCATCTTCCGTAGTGACATAATTGTCCAGCTCCGCACGTTTGGCATAGACATTCAGGTCGTCCGTTCTCACCACATCAGCCAGATCCGTCTTCTTGGCATAAGTGCGTTCAGCCGCATTTTTAGTCACATAGTCGTTCAAGGCACTGTTTTTCACATAATCGCCAAGCTCCGCTTTGGTGGCAAGCTTCGTAAGATCGGCCTTCTCCGCATACTTCTCATCCAGCTGGTCACTGCGGATAAAACCTTCCAGGTCCGACTTCTTGGCCATCCCTTCCAGATCTTTCGCTTTCGCATAGTCCGTCAGCATCTGGTTGATATTGCCTTTGGTGTAGTACCCGTGCTCCAGAATCGCATCTATCCCCTGTTTGGAGTAGGTGTAATCTTTAATTGCCGTGAGTGTCTCCGCTTTCGTATAACGAGCTTTCAAACCATCATCAATATATT
>CALAZX010000283.1 GCA_937926555.1 uncultured Negativicutes bacterium
TTTCTCATGTTTTCTCCTCCTCAGGCTTGGACAGCCTAGTCAGTTTGTATACATGCTATATTTTATCACATTTCCCCGATTTATGCCAGTATCCCCACCCTTTTTCACTGCTTTTCCACAATATAAAAATCAAAAATCAGATAAAAAAAAGGAATTCCGCCGAAACGGAATTCCTTCTTGATTCTAAATGCTGATATGGAACCTCAGATTAGAAAGTTACAGACAGTTCGCTCCACAGGGTGTGGTTCTTCTTGTTGCTGTCTTTCTTGTCTTTCAGGTCGTAGTAAGCAACGGTAGCTACCATGTTCTTGGCAACGGTTACAGCGCCTTCAGCTTTGTAGCCTTTGAAACCGTTCGCAAATGCTTTCCAGTCACCGTCCATGGTGTGCTCTACAGCGGTGCCTACGCCCTGGTCGTAGTATTTAGCTTCCAGGCCCCAGGAACCGGGTTTAGCAGCTTCAGCGCCCTTAACGGTACCGGTGATTACGAAACCGTCATGGTCAACATCTTTGCCGTCAACATTGGAGTGCAGGTACATAGCGCCCAGAGTAGCTTCGCCGAAGTCGTAGGTCATGCCTGCGTTCCAGATGTTCAGCTCGTCGTTGGAGAGGCGCTTTTTAGCAGCGGTGTAGTCGGACAGTCTGTCAAAACGGTCATAGCCGCCGGCGATGTTCAGTTTGCCCAGATCAGTAGACAGATTGGCACCGAAAGCTCTATCGAACTTAGCTTTTTTATTATTGCTATCGAACTCAAACTCGTCCATGCCGGAAGGTTTGCCGTAGTAAGCGCCAACTTTCACTTTGGAGCCGTATGTAGCAGCGATGCCGTCGAAGTTAGCGTCGTATACGTTGCCGTCAGCCAGGAAATGAGCGAAAGTGCCGGCGGTCACATCCATGCCGCCCAGACGGCCGTCCAGGTATGCACGTTTGAAGGATACTTTCTCGTTGCCTTCGTTGTTGATCAGGTCCTGGGTGTTCTGGATCATACCAACGTATTTCCAGTTCTTGTTCACGTCGCCATTGAAGAACAGACGGCTACGCAGGTCGTTCTCACGGGTCTTGTGGCCGTCAACATCTTTGTCGTTTTTCAGGCTGTAACGCAGCTGGCCGGTGATTTTCACGTTGTCAGCTTTTTTCTCCAGAGCGGCTACGCGTACGCCCAGAGCGTCCAGCTCTTCAGCGAACTCAGCTGCCAGACGGTCAACGTTGGCGCCTTTTGCCATAGCTTTAGCGATGATCTGAGCCATCTCATAACGGGTCATCAGACGGTCGCCGCGGAAGGTGCCGTCGGGATAGCCGTCAACTACGCCAGCAGCAGCCAGTTTAGCTACGCTGTCGTAAGCCCAATGACCAGCCGGTACATCGGAGAACGGGTTTGCTGCATGGGCGGATACGGTGATGCCCAGTGCCATTGCCATTGCCAGTACTAAAGATTTTTTCATGTTTGTTTCCTCCTCAGGAATTTTTTTATGACGCCTGTCTTCCACCGCGGCGCATGCCTGAGGACCATTGCCGCGAGTTACCTTGTTTCCTCTGGCGGTTCTCTGCCATTTCACCACTTGTATCTGACAGTGTCATGTGCATCATTATACAGGATGTATACCTAACCTGGCAAGTGGGAAAAGTGTATACTTTGTCACACTCCTTTACAAAAGGCTGTTTCCCGACTCTTGCCGCCGCAAGAGAACCGAACTTCCCGCGAAATGCCGCTGACCGCTTGGTCAATGGCTTTGCACCGCCTTCTCACGCAATAAAAAATACGGCCTCCCTGAAAGGAAAGCCGTATTTGCGAACTTTTTAAAAACGCCTTTTTCAGTGCCTTTTTTCATGAAAATCCGGAGAGATGTCAAGAATTTCCACCATTCCGGGGATTAGAAGGTGAACACCATCTGGCTCCATACGGTCTTGGCTTTCTTGTCCTTGTTCTC